>JACDET010000040.1 GCA_013816255.1 Candidatus Levyibacteriota bacterium
GTTGAGACCATTTGCATCTTTTGCATCGACATCAAGTTTGATATCAAGTGCAGCCAATGCCCTCAGCCGTTCTTCACGCAATGGTGTTGCAACGCTTTCAGATGTAAACGATTGTAAGCTGTTCCACACAGCAACGTTCCAATCTTTATTCTCCATCTGCTCGACAGCATTCCGACTATCCATAGAGACGGCGTTTCCTGCATCTATCATCGGTTGGAGTTTATCTGGTGTAAGCGCTTGTAATGTAGCTTTTTGTTCAGTAGTAACCTGTATTTGTTCCGGTTTGAGAAGTTCTGTTTTTACTGCACCAAAGGCAATGTGTGCAATAGTAGGAGTCACAGCTTCCCGAGCCTCGGTTTCAGGATTTCTAGATGTTTCGCTCGATGGTACTGGTTGTCCTTCAGACATAGAATTAGTATAGCAGAGATAAAAAGTACATCATTATTTTACTATCTGTAAATTCTTAAGTTGATTGCGCAGGAAATGTAGATTCAGAAATTATTGGAGAATGCTGCACGTGCTGAACTGTACCATCTGGTGCTCGGTATGTTTTAAGTATATTGATTGCTAACTCTCCATTAGGTTTTTTTGTAACCACACCAATTTTGCTTGCTATTGCTTGCCCTTGTTCTTCTCTAATGAGGCCTCTTTCTGATACGGCCAAGTCTGGGCCGGAAGGATTAGCATAATAATATTCTCCAAGTCCCGTATGATGTATATGCAACATGGAACCTGGATTTCCAACAGTTGACATATTAAACATTGGGAAAACGTCGTTTAAGTTTGTTGCTTGGGCCATTTCTTGTGCTCTCACTCCATGTAATTGAGGATCTGAGTCAACGGTTGCTACTCTTGGATTTTCAAAATCTGAAGCTGGGACTGCATATGCGACAAACTGAATATCGTTACCATTTGCTCTCACTTTCTTAACTCCTTGTAAAGCAAATGCAAACTCAACGCCTCTTCTATTTCCTTCTGACGCGATTCTATCTATCATTGCAACAGCAACATCTGAGAGGACAATAATCGGTCTATCTTCAGGAAAATGTTCTGGATGCTGATTCATATATTCTGTTGCTTTGCCTAGAAATTCTGTATAGGAAGGTTTAAGATCAACGCCAGCATCTGCTTTCACTTCTCCATTCCGGTAGTTTAGTAAACGATCTGCAATCTGAGCAGGTGTTAAACTTTCTTCTCTTTGCTCAGGTTCTGTCGTCCTTGTGGGTTCAGTCACTGACGCTTCTGCAAAATCCGATTCAAATTTTAGAGGTAAGTTCTCTTGATATTGTACAGATCCGTCCGGGGCTCTGAGAGTTTTAACAATATTCATTTTTAATTCACCGCTTTGTGTTTTTGTAATCACTCCCATATGTGGTACACGATCCCGCTGCCCACTTTCTACCAGTCCCAGCCATTCTTCAGCTTGCCTATAATCACCTTGTGAAGGAGCTGCTTCGTGGATTTCTCCCAAACTTGCATAGTGAATATGCGGAGTTGCAATAAACATTCCAGATTGATTATTACCCTTACTTTCAAAATAAGCAGCTAGGTTTGTTTTATGAGCCATATATATCGCGCTATCTCCTGCAATTGTTGGATCAATGGAAACACTTATACTTCTAGGATTTTCATAGTCGGATGCTGGTGTTGCAAATGCAGCAACATATACTGGATTGCCACTATCTCGGGTAAAGGAAACACCAATAAATGTTAGAGCAAACTCACGATCTATTTTATTTGCCTGTGTAGCAATTCTATCAATCATAGCCCGTGCTACATCAGATAAGACTATAACTGGCTTGTCAGCAGGAAATTCTTCAGGATGCGATTTCATTCGTGCTGTTACATTTTGCGTGAGCTGTTCAAATGATGGACGTAAGTCAATCTCCGAACCAGGTTTAATTTTCCCTGTCTCATAATCCAAAAGCCTATCAGCAATCTGTTCAGGAGATAGTGTTTCGTTCGTTGGCGTTTCTGTTCTTATGGGTGCTTCTGGTGGCTTGGTCCCGTGAATGACTTGCATTTTATCCCGTAAGGCTTTGATGCGGATTTGTTCTGTTCCTTGCAATGGTTGGGCGATCTGGGCTGTTGCTTCTTCGGCTAATTGGTTTTTGGTTTCTCCGGTCTGAGTGAAAACACCATGCGTGATGGCGAAGTCTTTGACGAGGAGATTGACATCATTCTCGCTTCCAAATACTGTGAGCATTGGGCTTATGGCATCAAGTCGTTTTGTCAGCACTGCTATATCAATTGCGCCATTGTCTCTCTTGCAACCATTGGCTATATCTTCGATAAATTGACCGATATCACTTCCTTTTCCTCCTTCACGCGGGTCATAATCAACATACGTTTTTCGAAAGTTCTCGACTTGGGTATACAAGCCATTTAGACTTTTTTCATCATTGTCGAGTTTGATATCAAGTGCTGCCAACGCTCTTATCCGCTCTTCTCTGAGTGATTGATCGACGGTCTCTGCCGTAAGTGCTTATAAAGAGTTCCATACTGTCGAGTTCCATGTTTCGTTTGTCAACTGTGGGGCAGCATTTCTACTATCCATTGAGACAGCGTTAGCAGCTTCCACTAGCGGTTTCAGTTTCTCTGGAGTAGCGGTTCGTAAAGCAGTTTTCTGCTCTGTGGTGACGCGATGGACTTCAGGTTTGAGTAGTCCCCGTCCCATATCACTCGCACCAAAAGCAATCCGCGCAACTGCACCAGTCATTACACTACGAGCTTCCCTTTCATGCCCTCGAGAATTTTCGGCAGGTGTAGGTTGTCTTTCTCTCATAGTGCTATTATAGCAGAAAATCTGTGGCTAGTCCTTACAATAAGATTACAATTCAATTGTAAGGACTAAGAATAGATTTTGTTTACCAAGTTCTTGTTAGATAGTTCTGTTTGGATTATTCTGTCTGTGAAGTTTTTTCCGCAGATGTAAATCCGCATAGCTCTTTAATATGTTTCCCAAAAGTAGTAGGGTTTGTACCATCTGCTAATTGTTTTCCTATAGAATTACGTGAGTCAGCAGTCATTACTAGCCGATTCCCCCATATATAAAGTTTATAGAGGTGTTCAGGTGCTTTGATCTTACCATCCGTATCTTTGTATGCTGTTGTTGCACTTGGGTCTTGAAGGACGAACGACTCTTCCATAAATGTTCCGTGGATCTTCCTTCGTTCTTCTACTAACTGCTCCAATGTTTGATAATCTGGTGTTTTGTTGACTGCTTGTTCTCTGAGTTCTTTTGATCTTATGATAAGCCCGTCTACTGAATTCAATTCATCATCTGAAAACTGAACAGCTCTATCTGCATAGCTAGGTCTTTGAGCGAGTTCTCCTTTTTGATCTATTAACCGAGCTATTCCATTTTTTGTTTGAGATTTTTCGATCACAGACGTAATTGTTTGGTAATCAAGTCCCAATTCTGTAAGTGATTTTTCTATTCTTGCATCTGTTGTTGCAGTATCAGTATTATTCTCAGGAGAAGCAGTTGTATTCCGTGCAGCATCGCTGTTTGTTTCAGCAGCAGTTATAGGAATATATTGAAATGAAACATATGCTTGCGTCACTTCGTTTTCATCTTTTCTGAACATTATCTGTATTCCAGTGCGAGAATTGACGGGTTTGGTACTATTTGCTTGCAAGTATTGATCCATTATATTCTTTTTATCGCTGTCAGAATATTCTTGAAGATTGAGGTATACTTCTAAACTTTCTGCAGAACCTAAGCCAATGGTAGCATTTCTCAGTTCTCCACTTAGAGATTGAAATTCTGTTGTATTGGTTTCTCCATCTGTCGTAAGCTTAGATAATCGTTCTTGTATGTGATTGTATCTTTCAAGATACAGACGTTTACTGCGGGCACGATTATAGGCTTTGTAAACTGGTTCGACTTTGTCTATTTTATCAATATTATTCCCTTTCAATATATAATATTGTTCAATTGCAGTTAAGTTTCTCCCCAACTGTCTTTCAGCTTGGTCAAGTGTTTGGTTATGAGATTCTATGGTCGTATGCATCGTTGTGTATGGATTATCAATTGTAAGTTCTGCTACTTGTTTTGGATTACGTCTCGTAGGGAAATCTGCTGTCATTTTTATAACGACACCGGTTATGTCATCTTTCTTTCTTCTCGGATCACTTTTTCCTGTGTTAGGCTCTTCAGTTCTCCGTGATCTTGTAAGTGCTTCACTAACTAACTTTTGTACCGCGTCATCAGGTTTGGGGTGAGCTCGCAAAATGTCTTGTATTTGGCTATCGGTAAGATTATCGTGAATTCCATCACTGGAGAAGAAATATACGTCATTTTCAGCAATATCATAAATATTGATGTCCGGGGTTATAGGAGTACCTCCTATTGCAGCATCGATCATATGTCGCATCCCAAAAGCTATTCTATCGCTTTTTGGTAACGCAGCATATTGCGCGGATGTGTCAATGCTACTAAATTTGTCTTGTCTAGCTTTTTGCTCCTCTCGAGATTTCTCAGGATTAAAACTATCTACCGTCATAGCATCTAGTTCATTATTTCGAAGCCTATAAAGTCTACTGTCTCCTACATTAATACTTATCAATTTTTTTTCTCCTTCAGGAGATGTCCAGATATAGCCTATGCTCGCTGTAGTCATCCCTCCTTCACCACCTTTGGCTACTACATCATTCATCTCCATTGTCAGTCTCTGTAATCGTTTGGTTGTCTCTTCAAGTGTTATATTATTTGGAATTATACTTGCTGCTTCAGAAATGAAGTCTCTTGCCAGTTGGGCTGCTTTGTCTCCATTGCCATGTCCACCGAGACCATCAAATACTCCAAATACATGTCCTTCTGGGTCAAATAACATTCTATCTTCATGCTCTTTCCCTTTTTCATTTTTGATTGTCTTTGCAGCACCTATTTCACCAAATGTCATTTCTTCTTCAGAAGATTTATTCTGAGAATCAACCCCCTCACTTTCGATTGTAGCTTGTCCAATATCCATAACAATCACACTCTTATCATCAGAATATCCTTTGGCTCGTTTACTTTGATCTCCTTCTGTGGCTCCTTGGAGTAGCGCGTCTGAGGCGGATTTGGGATCATTTTTGTCTTTAAGGGCTTTTAATGTTCTATCATCTGACATAACATCTGTAAGTCCGTCACTGCGGAGGAGAATTCTGTCCCCTACTTGTAATTCGAAAGCACCCATAAGAAGATTATTCTCAATAGATGCTCCATTCACACTTGCATCTATTCTATTTCGTATCTTCCAGAGAGCTGCTTCTTCGCCTGTTAGCGTATCAGGGTCTTCAATTGCACTAAATTTCTTTTGTAACTGGATCGCATCTTGTATACTCCTCGGCTTTGTTTTATCAGCCATAGGCTTTCCATCAGGTCCAAGCAGATATTCTCCTGGTTTGGAAGGATTTTCCATAAGGTGATAAAGATTCATCCCTTGATCGAGAGTAACGTCCAGCACTGTGTCTTCCCGTATAACAGAAATACGAGAATCTCCTAAATTACCGGTAATAAGAATTTGTTTGCCTTCAGGTGATTCCCATACAAAAGACGCGGACAATGTCGTTCCTGCATCTTGTGCAATTGGGTTATCTGTACGTGTTTTGGCTTCGCCTAGTTGTGTATTCGCGTTCAGTATCTGATGTTGTAACCATTGTTGTGCTTCGACGTGGGTAGCAAATTTGGGTACAGCGCTGAGCGATTGTTTGAGAGAATCACGGACAGATTGTGCGGCTTTCTCTCCATCTCCATGCCCACCTAGTCCATCACAAACAAGTGCTGCTTTATTTTCCTCGTCAAACCAAATTGCATCCTGGTTCTTCCCTCCATCTCCCGCAATACTTTCTCCGTTAATTCTAATAGAGATATTTTCCTGATTTTCTTTCTCTTTTGCAGTATCAGTAGGTGGTTGTGTCTTTGTGTCCCTCTCAGCCATCTTTTCATGGAGGGCTTTCAATCGGACATGTTCTTCTGTGGAGGGCTTCTTTTTCATTTGGGACTGCATCTGATCGGCCAACGCTTTTTTATTGGTTTCTTTTTGGGTGAGCATTCCCCGTGCTATGGCGAAATCTGCGACGAGCTGATGGGCGTTTTTGTCGGTACCAAAAACCACAAGCAGAGGGGCAATTGCTTCAAGTCGTTGTTCCAGATAACTTAGATTTACTATTCCATCATCTTTGGTATCACAACCGTATGATAGATCTTTGATAAATCGATTGATGTCACTTGTATCTTCTGCCACATACTTTTTGCGGAATGCTTCAACTTCTTTATACAAACCATTTTCTTTATCCTCTGATAACTCGATGCCCAATGCACTAAAAGCCAATTTGCGTTCTCCGTGTACTGCTGCGTCTAATCCCTCCTCTTTCATCATTGCATTTACTGCGCTTCTGAAGCCCTCATTCCATTCTTTATTACGTTCATCGAATGCACGGGTATCACCCTTATCTGCTGCATGTCTGCTTTCCCAAGAAACTTCATTTGCTGCATCTAAGGCGGGTTTGAGGGCATCAGGTTTTGCATTCATCCATGATGCCTTTTGTTCGTCTGTAAAATCCCGGCTATCCGGATCGGCAAAAGAATGCTCGACTGACGTTAACGCGACGTGCGATATTGCTGGCGTTACATTTGCGCGTACTTCATTTTCAGGTGCAACGAGTGGCTCATGTGATGGCTGTCCTTCTGACATATATCTAGTGTACCAGAAGAGTATTTGTTTGTCCTTACAATTTAATTATAGAAAGCTTTTAACTTGATTCTTCAACTTCTCTTTTAATTTCTTCCATAAACGTTATCATAAATTCGTAGCGTGGTTTGCCGATTTCGCGGGCTTTGTCTGTATAGAGCATGGAGTACCATGAAATTTCAAGCGTGATGAGATCGTGGACGGTTTGGAGATTGTGATAATTACCTGGTCCAGGAAAGATATTGTCTGGATCATAATCTGGAAGATTTCCTTGACTTATATATGCCCGGTTTATGCCTAAGGCGCCCATACCATCTAATTTATCAGCGTCTTGCACGATATTGTTGAGTTTGCCTTCTGTATGCAGGTCACTATGCACACTGATTGCTTCAAGAATTCTGTCTTTTGCTTCTGGAGAAAAGTTTGTATATGTATCCAATAGTCCTCTTGCAATTGGTACTCCTACTTTGGCATGTGGCACTTTTGGGTCTATGACTGTTCTTCCGACATCGTGTAGCAGTCCAGCAATTTCTGCTTCAAGCACATCATATCCTTCAGACTTGGCAATCTGCTTTGCTAAGTTACTTGTTCTTTGCACATGCTTGAAATCGTGCGCTGGGTAATGGTATTTTTCAAATAAAGCTTCGACTTGTTTGTAGAGTTCTTGCATAATTTTAAATCTGTCATTCATTATAAAACTTTTTTCCGTTAAGTTTCTCAGGTAAAAAAGATTGTTTTGCTTTGGGACCAACTTTACCTTCTTGCCATGTATAGTCTTTGCCGTAACCAATATTTTTCATGAGCTTTGTTGGCGCGTTTCTCAGATGTAATGGAATTGGTTCGTTGGGAAATTCGTAAACGGCTGCTTTGGCGCGGGCTAATGCATCATTGACTGCTCTTGATTTCTTGGCACTAGCGAGATAAACGACAATATGTGCCAGCGTTAATTGCGCTTCTGGCATACCAATTTTGTTCACAGCTTCAAAGGCAACGTTTGCTTGGATGAGTGCTCCTCGATCTGCCATACCGATATCTTCTGATGCAAAGATGATCATACGGCGTGCAATAAATTTGGGATCTTCTCCATTTTCAAGCATGCGGGCGAGATAATATAAAGCTGCATCGACATCTGATCCTCGCATGGATTTGATGAAAGCGCTTATTATGTTGTAATGTTCGTCAGCCTTTTTGTCGTAAATGCCAGCTGATTTGGTTTGGAAGATATCTTTTATGGTTTCAGGTTTGAGTTTTTTTTCTTTGTATGTGGTGACCGCGAGCTCCAAAGCATTGAGCATAATTCTTGCGTCTCCACCGGAGAGTCGGATTAAGAGTTCTTTGGCATCAGGTGTGATACTTTTTTTATATTCCCCTACTCCCCGTTCTTTGTCGGTTAGTGCACGATCAATAATTTTTTCGAGATCTGTTTGATCCAAACTCTCAAGAACAAAAACTCTCGATCTGGATAACAAAGCGGATATAACTTCAAACGATGGATTTTCAGTGGTTGCGCCAATCAGTGTTATCAGGCCAGATTCGACATATGGTAGTAGTGCATCCTGCTGCGCTTTATTCCAGCGGTGGATTTCGTCAATAAAAAGAATCGTATCTTTTGGGACTGGTTGCGCGGTCAAACGTGGTTGACTTGTTTGGTGTTTGCTTCGTGCTTCCTCGATGACTTTAAGAAGATCTGCTTTACCACTTGTGACACCTGAGAGTTGAAAGAATTCGGCGTTGGCAGCTTTGGCAAATAAATGCGCTAGGGTTGTTTTGCCACTTCCCGGAGGTCCCCAAAATAGCATTGAAGACAATGTCCCCTGCTCTATCATTTTTCTAAGAATTTTGCCCGGTCCAATGAGTTGTTCTTGACCGACATATTCATCCAGTGTTTGCGGTCTGAGGCGGTACGCGAGGTTCATGCGGCTATTGTAACATACTAGGGATTAGCGTTTTGGTTTTTTCTTTGGATCATTGAAAATAAGTACTGCAAAGCCTACTGCTAATAATAATATAAAGGTAATCCAACTATTGAAAATATCTACAATATTCATATATTAATTCTCCTTTAGTTTAACAATTCTTAGCGAAAGGTATGTAAGAAATAGTCCAACGAACATGGACTTAAATGAATCTAAAAGAGAAATTTCAGTTGCAATTACTGGTACAGCAATTCCAGCGAGAAAAAGTCCTTTTGCCAGATCAAGAAATAGTTCAGAAAGTTTATCTAATTGAGCAAAGTTAAAATCCATTATAAATAGATTATCATCTATAAAATGACTAGTCAATACTTATTTATTGTTGACTGTTTTGTAACATATGATTCTGCTAGTTCTGTATGGCGCAATGGAACTTCAGCCCGTACTTCAATGGTTTTGGCAAGGATGATGATGGCAATTAGTGCTACTGAGAAAAAGAGTGGTGTGTATTGCATGGCAAAGTCAGGGGAGAAGTTCTTGGTATAAAAAACAAAAAACATGATACTTGTGACACGGCCTACATTGAGAACCATTTCCAGATCAAAGATGTACATATATTTGTTGTCTTGATCAGTGTTCTCTCGATCAATAAGATCAAGTATCACGGAATTGGTTTCGGCAAACAATATTTGTTGTGCAATCGTCATGATGGCGATAAAAAGAAAAATACCGGTTGCGTTGAATGAAAAAGCTAGTGTAGCTGATGCAATGAAAAGGGACATAATACTTACTGTTATCATGCCAACTCGGTATTTGGTATTTATCGAACGTGCGATTGTATACATGATGATTCCTGAAATGATAGCCGCTACCGATTGCATCAATCCAAGCGTATCTTCTTTTCCGACATAACTGAGTACAATAATTGCTGGTAGGAACATTGAAATTCCTGTGAGCAGACCGAGGAGCGCAGTTATCCCACGGGCACAATTCCATTGGTGAGAGCCGTTTTGGAGGACGATGTTGGCTACGGTAGGTGTTTTGATGTCGATCTTTTTGATTGCTGAACCCATATAAAAGGATAACGATATCATGAGAATCGCGACGATATAATATCCTTGTTGCGCTGAATACAAACCATTGTTTGAACCCAAAACCAAAAGCGCTCCGAGTGCCATTGGAATAAAAATATTATTCACTGTTTGGGACAAGAAATCCAAACTTGAAAAGTACATCCTATTGGATGATTTGGTTAGCTCAACGGTGAGAAGGTTTTTGTTTGAGAAAAATATACCTGATGAAAGACCATATCCTAGGCCAAAAAAGATGACAGCAAATTGTGTCACTGCAGGATAAAAGATCAGGAGTGCAATAAGTGATGAGCGGAAAACAGCTCCAGCAAAATAGAGGTTTTTGACTGAGAAGTGTTTGAGGAGCTGGCCGTTGATATAAAACCCAACAGGGAGCATGCAGAACAAAGAGAGATTAAAGAGAGCTACTATCATCACATCCTCCGTTTGGCGCCACAAGAAGGCGTTTATGAAGATAGCAAAGATTGGGTGGATGATGTTGTACAAGAAGATGGACAGTGCAAATTTCTGTCCTTGTTTGCTCAACCTTTGAAATTGTTTTCGTTCATTAGAAAATGCCCGTTTAAGTAACCCCACTCTATTCATGCTAAAGGCTTCCTAAGAGAAATGCAACCTATTCAAAAATGTAATATCCCGATGTCCGAAGCTAGCCAACACCAGGTGTTAGATTGTAAAATGAAGTTTTGGATATACTGCTATGGTTTGGAAGTTTTTTAGATCAATTATATGCACTGATACTTCTTCTATCATTTGTTCGCTCTTTATTTGTTCGGGTGATAAAATTCTTGCTTTGAATGCATCGTTATACTTTTCAAGAACTCCTATACCTGTCCAAAACTTTGTAACTGAGGTCTTGGTTGTACCGATCGCAATTGCATTTGGTATTGGTGTAGTGAAGACAACAATCTTTTCCTCACCCCGGACAAATGCCCGCCGTCCAACCATTTTTCCGTAAGCATCGTGGATAATCGGGCCCATCTTTATTTTTTTCTGTTTTTCAGATTCGGATACTGTCGTGAAATCTTGCACGCCATTCCATTGAAAATTTAAGGCAGAAGTCGCAAGCATTTTCTGATATCGGTTAGGTTCAGGATTTTCATACGCCTTCATCATTTCTGGAAGATGACTTGCGAATTCCTTTTCAAACGCTTCAGAAGTATAAAGATCGGCTACTCTGACAATATCCATTGTAAGGTTTGCCGGGAAATGTTGCGCGAAGATTTGAAGTAAGTTCTTAAAAGAATCAAAATATGCTTTTGTGTCTTTTGGAGGAATATTATCTAGGCGTTCTACAATGACATCATCGGATGAGAATGTAAAATGGATTCCTGGTTGGTACACTTTAAGTATTGGCGCAATCCATTTGAGATAATAAGCAATGGTAAAAAACTTTGCCCAATCAACGGTTGGTGCAGAATCTAAATTCCAAAGCTTGTATCCACCAAAAGGAAAGATACATTGTATAGGTTTTTGAGTCTGCACATTCAATGCGATTGCTTCTTTAATGCGTTTGCTCGAAGCTTCATCTAACGACCATTTGCGGAACTTCTTTGTCGTGAGCTTTTTATATAGAAACTCTTCTAAAGAAAGCGCGTGTAACAATTTTTGATCCTCAAGAGATAACTCATATTGAGAACTATTTTGGAGTTCACTTTGAAGATATGTTTGTATATTCATCTTTGAGATGCGAGAAGGAATTGAACCCCCGATTTCTCCCTTGCGGAGAGACGCCTTACCACTTGGCTACCGCATCATTTTGGATTATACCAGAGAAATCAGATGTGATAAGGGGAAAGTTTTATTTGTGTTTTTTCTTCTCAATATGATGAGCGGTGGAAAAAAGTACTGCAATTATTCCTACAATAAAAATAAATATTCCCGGTATTAAAAATAAAAATTCACGTTCCATATAATTTTGATCTGCTTGTAAACCAAATACTGAGCGACCAATAAAAAATTCCCTCTGTTATACCATTGAGAAAACTAAGGCCCATTTGATTGGGCCTTAGTATAAAGCTTTTACAACATGTATCCTAGAGCTGTCCTCTGACTGCTCCACCTGGATAGGTGGTATTGTGGGCGTTGAAGTAGTAATCAGATGGATCTTTTACGATATCCTCTAATATCTCTTCAGACGCATCAACACAACCATTGATGTTTCCATTTGCGTTTGGTGTTGGTAACGTTATGACAACTGGTCCTGCTTGACCACGGGGCGCTTCATGAATGTGCGCTGCGCTTGCAGGTTCGATGTTTCGAATCTTACCACTGACACAAAATTTACCATCCTCAGGATGCACTTTGAACTTCACTGTTGCGTATCCATCTGGATCACCTGGTCCGGGGACTTCCTGACGACCGTTGGCAAATGTAAAAAGAGTTGTTCGGTATTTGTTGTACCAATTATTGTTATTACTGCCATTGTTCGAGTTGGAAGAACTGGATTGTACACTTGATCCGTGAGATTGAGCCATAGTATGGCTGTTGTCATCTGCGGATGCTGCTGTGACAAATGTGCCAAGCATCAATGCTCCTCCAGTAATTGCGATTGCTAATTTTTTATATATCATATATTCACCTCCCCTCATATAAATAAGAACTAAAAACAAATAATATTTTGTTTTGAGCCAATTTAATTAAACAGTTTAATTATTCACTTTGTATAACAGTTAGGTAAGAAGGAGGAAAGAATTCAGTTTGTCTGTAGTTTTAATAGCGTATTTTCTATTGCAAACCGTGGATTGCTATTGGTTGTTTTAAGCGTGGTGTGGAGTTTTTGGAATGACTGGAGCATAGTAACATAGTTCGTCATTCTGGCCCGCTTCGCCTGAGCTTCAGCGAGGCGAGCTTGTCCAGAATCAGTTTGGTTTAGGTTATTGACTGATTCTGGATGCACTTCGTTTACCAGAATGACGGTATTTAAGGTCTGATCCCGTAACACTATGAGTATCTTTTCCACCCAAATCATAGCCTTATCTTTATCTTTTGCAAGAAGCTCTGCTTTTTTTAATTTATCCCCTATTGGCATTGCGGGTAAACGTTCTATGAACTCAGCAAAATCTCCTCGTGCTTTTTCGGTAAGTTTTGGACGTTCTTCTTCAAGGGCTATAAGTTGACAACGTGAAAGAATTGTTGGTAACAAAACCTCTTTTGAATCAGAACCGAGAATAATTATTGTATGTGCAGGTGGTTCTTCAAGGACTTTTAAAAGAGCATTTTGCGCCTCGGTCGTTAAGAGTTGCGCGTCTTCGATGATGACAGCTTTGGTTTCACTTTTGATTGGTTTGAAGAAGATCTTCTTTTGCATATTCTTCACTTCTTCAATACCGATGCTTTGGGTTGATGTTTTGGCTGAGGTATCTTTCTCGATGAGTGTAATGTCAAATTTATCGATTTGTTGCTTAGTGCAAAAGTCACGTGCGTATGCAATACGTTTATCTTTATCTTTTGCTGTAATGAGGAAGCTTACCATAGGGATGATTATACAGGAAATCTGTCATTGCGAGGAACGAAGCAATCCGCTGCTCGGTTTCTATCATGGATAGGATTGCTTCGTCGTTCCTCCTCGCAATGACAGATTGTGACGCTTGTTTTTCTTGACTAACCTTAAGCAATCTCTTACTATTATACTAATGCCTGATCTTTCCCAAATTCCTCTTGATCCCAACGAAGCAAATACATTGTTGGATGTACTCCATGCAGAAGGACACCTAACTGATGCACAATATGAGACGATAAAAATTAAAAGTGTTTCCGCTGGGCAAACACCTGTTGATGTCCTGAAATCAATGGCTATTGTTTCAGATGATAAAATCGCTGAAGCACAAGCGAAGATTCTGGGAATTCCATATATAGCACTCGCTACAGTATCCTTTTCTCCTCAAGCATTGAGCTTATTGCCACGGGCTGTGGTTGAACGGTTTTCACTTATCCCCTTTCTGTATGAAGAAAAAGAAAAAACACTTTCTATTGCTATGGCAAATCCAGTTGATCTTGACGCTTTGGCATTTGTGCGGCAAAAAACTGGTTTGATAATCAAATCTTTTGCTGCCAACCCACAAGATGTAGCAAACGCAATTGAACAAGAATATCAACAAGAACTCGTTGGTGAAGTTGGCGACGCGATCCGCGAAACGGAAGAATTCACGCAAAAGCGTACAGTCGACAGTAAACAAATTTCACAAATCATTCAAGAAGCGCCAATTGCCAAGATCGTCTCAACCATTCTCGAATATGCGGTCAACAGCCGTTCTTCTGACGTTCACATTGAACCACTTGAGGATAAAGTCCGTGTGCGCTACCGAATTGACGGCATTTTGTATGACAAGTTGAGTCTCCCCAAAAATGTCCATGATTCGCTCACTTCACGTATTAAGATTCTTTCAGCTCTGAAGATTGATGAACACCGCTCTCCACAAGATGGCCGATTTAATTTCAAAGTTGACGCACAAGAAGTTGATATCCGTGTTTCGATTCTCCCGACAGTAAAAGGGGAAAAGATCGCGATGCGTCTTTTACATAAGACTGGTGGTATTCCGACACTTCCTGATTTAGGTTTGAACGGGATCGCTCTTAAATCACTCGAAACAGCAATCCTCCGACCACATGGAATTATATTGGTTTGTGGTCCGACAGGTTCTGGTAAAACAACAACTCTCTATGCTTTGCTTTCCCGTTTGAACACAACCCGTGTGAATATCGCGTCCCTTGAAGATCCTGTGGAATATGAAATTCCAGGAGTGAATCAGGTGCAGATTAATCCGGCGGTTGGTTTAACGTTTGCTTCAGGTCTCCGTTCTTTCTTGCGTCAAGATCCAAACATCATTTTGGTTGGAGAAATCCGCGATAAAGAGACAACCGACCTTGCAGTCCAAGCATCACTCACTGGCCATTTAGTTATCTCAACGCATCAAACATCCAAAGCTTC
>JACDET010000041.1 GCA_013816255.1 Candidatus Levyibacteriota bacterium
CAGGCCCTTTGGACAACGCTTCAGCAAGACGAGGTAATCTTGTAGGTAGATCCTCAAGTATTCGATGATCATTTGCAGTAGCAGCCACAATTTCATCAGATGGCATAGCTGCAGCAAAAGCCGGATTTTTTCCAACTAAATCCTTTAACCGGTCAATCTTACTATTTCTTGAGGCAACTTCAGCCTGTGCATCAGGATACATACTAGCTCCAGCAATGAGTCTATTATCGACTTTCCCTGCGAATCCCGCGAGCACTGTAGCTGCCTTGCCAAAATCCTTTTCAGCATCAACTCTTTCTAAGACTTCTAAATTAGTATCAATTGCCTCAAAACTGCCTGAAGTATCAAGTTTTTGAGCTCCGCGTTCAGTTGCAGTAACTGAAATCGCGCCAAGTACACTCGCGTCAGAATATGCGCGATCACGCATACCAGCAAGCTGGGTAAATTCACCTGTGGTTCCTGGAGCCAACGGATGTGCTTTTGAAACAACAGGCAATCCTTTTGGACGGGAATCAGTATCAAGTGTTTTTCCACTTGGTGCTTGTATAGTGTCTTTAGGACGCGTTGCGTCACTTGATTTATTCATTTCTGCTGCCATATGGTTTATGTATTTTATAGCGTACTATAACGTTTAATAGAGGGACTATAGCGGATATGTGCATTCTTGTCAATAGCTAGATGCCTACTGCTCAATTTTCGCCTTGAAAAGTCATTTTATAACACATACCGCTACCATCATAAATAATTCATATAGGCTATTATTTTCGGTAGCAACCTCTTTATATGACCTTTGGATTAAGGATTACAGGAGTAACTGTATTATGAGGACTGAAAAGAATAAACTAACAGATTATTTTTCGTCTTCGCGGGTAAGCTCTTCAGCTTTTTGAAGAGTGCCTTTAACAAGCTGCTCCGCATCAAATGATACATACTTTTCATCAACTTCTTTTGATATATCTGCCAACCATGCTCTTGAGGGTTCAGTAACTGGTTTTTCAGAAGCATTATCTTCGGGGGCAGTAGGCTCGATCAGTGGTTCAAAAAGGATTCCTGTGCCTCCTCTGTTTTGTACAACACTTGATGGAATATACCCATCCGCAATCTCATAAGGAGCACGGTCAGTTATATCTCTCCCTGTAGCTTCAGCTATATTTGCAGCTAAAACATTACGGGCAACTAATTTTCTAACATAAGGCTCGTTCTGCAACCGTTCCATTGTTTCTGGATCACCTGTTGGCGATTGAAACTCAACACGTTGACGTGTCATCTTTTCAGCTGGTGCGTCTGAACGTGCTGCGGGAGGGACACCAACTGTATCAGAATCTTCAGTTATCGCAGGTTTAGATGCCTCAACTGGTTGAGTCTCTGCACCAAATAAACCTTGTAAGCTATCTGTTGATTTACGCAATGCACCAATTACGCCAAGTGTGCTAGGGATATCCTCTCGAGCGGCTTCAGCAACTGGTCGCACTGCCTCATTAAGCTCATCCACCGGAACTTGCGGTCCTAAAAGTGCTTCTACAACCTCGTCAGTGCGGTCATCAAGTTCATCATCTGTAAGTCCATTTTTTTCTAATGACTTACGAACCGTTTTTTCAACATGTTCATCGTAAAACTCTACTCCTCTTGCTCGCTCCATTAATACTGAACTTTCAGTATCTGGATCTTTTGCTTTATCACCTAGATCATATACTTCATCTACGTATCCTTTAAAAATACCTTTAGGGTTTAACATTGCAAGTAAGTCATCAGGGACGCCTGCTTCTTTTAGTGAGGGCCTAACATCTACGTCAGCTGAACCTTGTAGAGGTTTATGTCCACCACTGAGCACTTCCCTACGAGTAGAATCACCTGGAGTATCTCGTTGAACATATGTATTATAGGTTTTACCTTCAGGGTCACCTGACTTTGGTAACGGAATGGAAGCTGCCCGAGATACAGTTGGGAGTCTACCTGTTGAAGCATCAGCATTTAAGGATGCGCCGCCTGGACGAGTTATCTCACCGCGTGGTTTGTCTGGATGGCCACTTAGGCCTGATAATTCACGAGCCATAATAAAATTGTCTTTCTGATCAATTACTATAACGCATTTTATGCATTCTGTCAAATTTATCGGACAAGCTAATCTCACTTGACAAAGGTCCTCAAATCCTTGAAACTTAAATAAGCAGCTATTTTATGGATCCAAAAGCCCTTTCCCACCTTGACCCAAAGCAACGTGAAGCCTATGAACGGGTTATGGGTACTGCAGCGCAAATACATGGGGACAGCAGCGCGCCTGATATAAGTGCGGCACCAGTCGGTACAGATCAAATTCCAGTTTCAAATGGTAGTTCACCTTTTATGTCCAGTACAAACGATTTTACAAGCCAATCAACGCCTACACCAGACAATACAACTCCTTCTCCAGCACAAGATTTTCCACTTTCCAGCTCTCCTTCAGAACCCTTTGACACCAATGCCATGGGATTGTCGTCATCTCCTCTCGGGGACATGCCTTCAGGACTTGATCCTCTCAATCCAACGGGGACAACAAATGCTTCACCTTCTATCTTTACAACTCCTCCAGATGAGCCCTCATCAGATCTCGCGGCCGCTCCAAACTCTTCATTTTTCACAAGTCCTACTCCTGACAGTTCTGAACCCAGTGCAGATGCATCAGACAGGCAGGCATTTGAAGCGACAACCGAACCGACTATTGCTTCAGATAATTTATCACCAATCACGCCTGTGGCCCCATATACACCTGACAACACAACTGATCCAATATCTCCACAACCATTTTCTGATCCGCTCCCATCCCCTGCTGATGTGACTCAAGCAAATACACCCCACGAAACCTCAGCTTTATTAAAGGTTCTTTACATCGTCGGAGCCGTCGTCTTCTTCGCAATCTACACGATTTTTTGGGTGAAAGTATTTAATCTCCCGTTCCTATTCTAAAACTACTTCTTGAGGCGTTTGAGGACTTCTGCAAATGTGATTATTTCAGAGTCTTTTTCAGCCCGATTCTTCCATTCGACTTGTTCACCCGTTTTTGGTGAGACGACCAACCGCACAGGAATTCCGATCAAATCAGCATCTGCAAACTTTGCTCCAGGTGAAACATCATCCCGTTCATCATACAAAACTGCAACCCCAGCATCCTGGAGCTGTTTATACACCTCATCTGCACGATCATTTGCGCGGATTGAAACTAAGTAAACTTGGTAAGGAGCAACAGATTCTGGCCATATAATTCCACGCTCATCGTGTGAAACTTCTACAATTGTTGCAAGTGTCCGGGCCAAACCAATACCATAACATCCCATATAATACGGCTTCTCTTGACCACTTTCATCTATGAAGATTGCGTCTTCCATCTTTTTTGAATAATGATACCCTAGTTGAAAGATGTTACCAACTTCTACACCTTTAAAGACCTCGTATTTCTCCCCAGTTTCAGGATACAGATCCCCTGCTTTGGTTTCTTTAAAGTCATAGAATTTCTCAGGTTCTTCTAAATCGGTGCCGAAGTTTACATTGATATTGTGATGATCTGTTTTGTTTGCACCCATTTCAAAATTAATCCGCCCTTTCATCGAATCGTCCATAACAATCCGTACAGATTTTGGCAAGTTGATAATACCTGCGTATCCCACCTCAGCACCAGTTAACTCCTTGATCTTCTCAGGAGTGATTAATGTCAAACTCTGTGCACCGACAATTCGTTTAAGTTTTGTTTCATCAATATCGTATTCTCCTCTGAGCGCTGCAGCAATAACTTCGCCTTTTTCAGTTTCGAATAAAATAGTTTTTGTCGTAACTTCAACTGGAATATGTAAATAATCTGCAAGTGCTTGCACTCCGATAATACCTTTCCCAAGTACCTCTTGCATTGGTTGTTTCTTCTCACCTGTTTGATCAAAAGATGGTGCCTGCGTCGGTGCAATTTCTTTATTGAAGTATAAATCCTTTGAAGGCACATAAAAGATGGTATCTTCTCCTGCATCAGTGATTACTTGAAATTCATGCGCATAATCTCCTCCTATATCACCGTTATCTGCTGCGACAACAATAGTGTCCAGCTCCATGCGATCATATATTCTTTTATATGTATCCCACATATTCTGATATTCTTTTTTGAAATCATCTTCACTCACGTGGAACGAATAGCCATCTTTCATAACAAATTCGCGTAGTCTGAGAAGTCCTCCCCGCGCGCGAAGTTCATCTCTAAATTTGAGCGAGAATTGGTAGACATTAAAAGGCAAATCTTTGTAACTTATTTGGAACTTGCGGACGACATCAATAATCATTTCTTCAGCAGTTCCACCCAAAACAAATGCATTATCGCGTCTATCTGTAATTTTCAAAAGTCCAAATCCAGTTGCTTTATCACGATTGGTTTCCTGCCATAGAGGCAAAGGATGCAGAACTGGCGTAATCATTTCCTGTGCACCTGCCCTATCCATTTCTTCTTTAATAATGGTTTGCATTCTTTGATGCACTCGAAGACCAAGCGGTAAAAGATAATACCGTCCAGCAGTACTTTCACGGATAAAACCTGCTTGATACAATAATTTATGTGAATCTAAAGACGCATCTTTTGGTGTTTCTTTTAATGTTTTTCCAAATAATTTCGAATATTTCATAATGCAGTTTTAATTCTCTTTATTTTATCATATCCCAATTCCAAACTTTCAACGAACTGTTGCTCTATCTTTTGTTCATGGAGGTGTTGCAGGATTGAATCTGTTACACCCCCTTTGGTTGCAACTGATTGTTGTAATTCTTGAGCAGTTTGGCGAGACTCTTGCAAAACTGTTATTGTACCTTTGCATGTTTGGAGAGCAATTTGCTCTGAAACTTGCTTTGATAGACCAAGCTTCTTACCGGCTTTTATCAGCAACATAATACAAAATGCTGCGATTGCCGGCCCTGATCCCCCAAGCACTGTAAATGCATCAAGTTCACTTTCTTTTTTACATTCTATAACTGAACCAAGTGCTGCAAGTATTCTTACTATCTTTTTTTTCTCAGTCGGAAGAACATAGCTATTTGCATACAAACCAATCACACCACTCTGATATGCGATGGGAATATTGGGCATTATTCTTATGATTTTCAGATTTTTATTACCTGACGATTTTTTAATCTGAGAGACACTTACGGCCGCTGCCGCAGATATGAGAAGCTTGTCTGATATCAGATCTTTAATGCTATAAACGACTTCATGGACAACTTTTGGTTTAACTGTTAGAAAAATAATATCAGAACTACTGACAACCTTTTTCGTCGCCTTTTGATTATTTGCAACAAATATTAATTCTTTCTGGACGCCACTCCGCAACAGCCCCCTTTTCAGAGCTTTCCCTAAATGTCCATATCCGATAATAGCTATAGTATTCATACGTGTGCAAATCTTGTCCCGACTCCCTCCTCACCTGCTGCTATTTTATGTAATATTTTCTCTGTAAGTCCGCGCGCGATAATCGCTTCTCCCCCTGTACTTCGGACAAATCGGAAAGCTTCACCACATTTTGGCCGCATTCCTCCAGTCCCAAAATTTGATGTATCATCAGTTATGGCTCCTGCCAAATCATCCCAGTCACGGACCAATGGGATTGTTTTGTCTCCGCGCAAAACTCCGTCTTTGGTCGTTAGGAGTGCAAAAATGTTGGCATCAATTGCATGTGCAACTTGACTACCTGCGAAATCATTGTTCGTATCAGGGTTAAGACTATTGATCACAGGAATCACGCCATAATGCAATGCAGTTTCTACCTGTTTTTTTATGTACCCGTTATCATTGAGCTGGTCATCCGTAAAAAGTAACTGTGTCACAGGAGTTGGATAAAATGCTTTATTCCAAGCCATACTCAGCCATGACTGTCCAATACCTGATAACAATCTTTTATCCTCTACCTCAGGCGCAACCAGTCTTCCTACAGCCACTGCACCAGAACTTATAAAGATTGTCTCTACGCTTTTTTGCTGTAACTCTTTGGTTTGTTTTGCTAGCGAAGATAATAAGTCGCTGCGTACAGCGCCACTTTCATCACAAATGGTACTCGATCCGAGTTTGGCAACCAAACGTCGTTTGGCTGTCCGCTCATCTTCTTTGGTATATAATGTTTCTTTTTTTATTTTTTCCACAAAAAAACCCCTTCCTTAACGTGTCGCCTGAGGCGAACGATTTACAAGGACGAGGTAATTCTCGCGGTACCACCTTGGTTTATTACATCATTACTGATGCAAACTCTATTCCGGCTCTGGTCTTTATGACCGACATCGGATCCACTCTTTTCCCCGATTAGATCGGGACTTACGGTTGTGCATCCGTATTGTTTCAACCCTTCCGAAGCTTTAGCAAAGGAGGGCTTATCACAATCAGCGTTGTTTTTCAACATCATTTGGCAGGAAACCAAACTCTTGACGCTTTATATACCTCTAATTGTATAGGACTGAGCCATAGAAGTCAAACTTGTGGTCATTGACTTGCCTATATGCGAGTGATACGATCCACTTACAATGCCATCTGAAAGGTATATTTGAGGGCTTTTAAGAACAGGTATCCCCGTTGCAATGGAAAAAGTAATCGCAAATCTCCATGGCGACCAATTTGCCAGTACCAATGCTATTGTAAATAACGAGGTCTTACTTATACATTTTTATCAAGCAAAAGAGTATGGTCCTACAATTTGGGCATATGATACTTTTTTGAGGGATCCTTTAAACACAGTAGTACAATTACATCCACTGGGCAAACACTATATCAATCCAACAATCCCCCTACTAAAAGCTGTACTACAGCACGAGATAGAAATGGGTGATAAAAATCCTCAAGAACTTCTCGGTTTGATCGAACGCCAAGATAGGCTCAAAGGATTAAATTCTAATACGGAAACAAAAAGATCTGACGATTCAACACGAGATTCTCTCAGAGGAGCTGGGACAGTGCAAATGAGTAGAAAGAGACGACGTTAAGTTATTGGCTTTTCCTCAGCTAAAGGATCATCTTTGTGGATTTCGTGTCCGCCGAATTCATGGCGTAATGCTGCCACCATTTTGGCGACGAATGTTTCTTGAATTCCTTTGTCATACTGTGACTGGTTGCGGAATTCGATAGCTTGTTCAAGAACTGGCGTGTGCACACGCAGTTCTTTTGCTGTTTCAAGTGTCCACTTCCCTTCACCTTTGGCATCGATAAATCCATCAAATTGTTCAAGATTTGGATCCTTAGTCAACGCATTGACTGCCATCCAAACCAAGAAACTCGAAACAATACTTCCATGCTGCCAATTGTTCCCGACACTAATGAGATTTGGCTTATAGTCACTTCTCGCCAGTACCCCAAACCCTTCAGCAATTGCCTGCATCATGCCGTATTCAATGCCATTGTGTACCATTTTGACAAAATGCCCTGCGCCACCGGTACCGAAGTACGTATGTGTGCCGTTTGGTTTGGCGAGACTATCAAGAACTGGTTTGATGTATTCGTACCCTGATTGATTTCCACCGACCATTAAAGGATAGCCATTCTCTAAGCCGATCACGCCACCAGAAACCCCAATACCGAGATACTTCACCATTTTCTGTTCAAACTGTTGTGCGCGGCGTTCTGTATCTTTGTAAAATGCATTTCCTCCGTCGATGACAACATCATTTTGCTCAACAACACCTTCAAGGAGCTGACTCATGACAGCTTCAGTCGGCTCACCGGCCGGAAGCATTGACCAAATAATACGGGGCTTTTGAAGGGTGTCACGGAGTTCTTCCAGTGTATGTGCAAGGGCCAACTTACCACTGAGGACATATTCAGTTTCTTCCTGGCGCATTTGATCAAGCACCGCTCGTGAGCGGTTCCAGACGACTACCTCATGTCCCTCTTTCATGAGTTTCTCAGCAATATTGCGCCCCATTTTCCCAAGTCCCAAAACTGCTATCTGCATAATATACTTTCTATTCTAGTCTATAGCCCTAACCTTATCAAGTACTCTACAACCACGTCCGTCCATCCTTCTCAATTAAATCAAATGCTTCTTGTGGTCCCCAACTACCTTTTTTATACGTAGGTATTGATTGCGCGTCTGTAGTCCATCCTTCAAGGATCTGTGAAATAAGCGTCCAAGAATAATCAAGTTCATCAGACCGGTTAAAGAGTATTTGGTCACCCTTAAGAATATCCAGCATAATCTTTTCATATGCATCGACACCGTGATGGCCAAAAGTTTGGTGATAAGAAAAATTCATGTCAACAGCTTGGAGAGCTAATTTCGTACCAGGATTTTTGGCCATAACTCTCAGCGTAATTCCTTCATCAGGTTGAATACGAATCGTCAGAACATTGCCGAGTTCGGGACAACCGTATTCTTTAAATAGAATGTGGCAGGTTTGTTTGAAAATGACTTTTATTTCGACCAGATCTCGTTCCATTTCTTTACCTGCACGCAGATAAAATGGCACGTCTGCAAAGCGATCGTTATCCACAAACAGTTTCATCGCGGCAAATGTTTCAGTTCTTGAATCCGTTGAAACATCCTTTTCCTGCATATATCCGGAGTACTGTCCCCTGACTATGTTTTTCAATACATCTTCTCGCGTCAGTGGCCGGATGGCTTTAATCGCTTTCGCGCGTTCATCACGAACACTCTCTTTTGTAAAACTCTTTGGCTGATCCATAGCGACTGCCGCAAAAAGCTGCAAGAGATGATTCTGCGCGACATCACGGAGCATCCCGACTCCATCAAAAAATTTCCCCCGGGTTCCGATACCTTTCTTCTCAGCAAATGTTATCTGCACATTATCAATATGCCGATTATTCCAAACAGGTTCAAAAATGCTATTCGCAAACCGGAATGCAAGCATGTTTTGCACAGTCTCTTTTCCGAGATAATGGTCAACTCTATAAATTTGTTTTTCCTCAAAAACATCGGAAAGTTTCCTGTCCAATTCCCGTGCAGTATTTAAATCTTTCCCAAACGGCTTTTCAATTGCCAACCTCGTCCACGCACTTAAATCTACCCCTTGCTTGCCGGCCATAGCTTCAGCGAAGGCTGGGCCGCATCCCTCTGAGAGCTTTGTAGCGTCGAGATTTTGCAATATCGTTTCATAATTATCAGGCGGTGTTGCCAGATAGAATACACGCGTAATACATGCACCAATTTCTGCGTCAAAACCATTGAGCTTTAAAATTAGTTCTTGGTATCCATGCTCCTGATCAAAGAATCCTTGCTGATAATAAATATTTTTTGCAAATGCTTGCCATACTTCATCTTTATGCAGTTCTAATTCATCCCCTAGCATATGTGCATATGCTTCATCAGTAAAATCACGCCGTGCAAAACCGACAATATAGAATTTCTGGCCTAACTGCCCATCTTTGTACAAAGAAAACAATGCCGGTAATAATTTATGTTGCGCAAGATCACCTGTGGCGCCGAAGATTACAAAAACAAATGGGGACATGCTTCTATTCTAAACGTTTTGGTCGGTAATGAAAAGAGTTTTAGTTGCTATCTCTTGCCGTTTAAAAAATCTTGCGGGAAGTTCTTCTTCTGAACCATCACTGAACATTGCTTCAAGTGCGTCCTTCTTATCATCTCCAAAAACTAAAACAACTAACAAATCAAGCATCGATAAGCCAAGAAATGTCATGCCGACACGTGCACCATAAAAACTTTTTGGATCATTAAACTCTGAGACAAACAAATGACTCTGTGCCGGATCAAACATGGGGTTTGTAAAACCACTCCTATTTGGCGCAACACTCGATGTGTGCCCATCGACCCCAATACCCAAGATAGCGACACTTTCATGAAACGTCGCATTGAGATGGCGAATTTTTTCGTCGTAGATTTCAGCGGTCTTTGCACGGGACTGCTCATTTTGCAGGATTGGGTAAAATGGGATATCAAGAATTTCAAGATAACGGAGCAAACCACTTTCACGTAACATTTTCTCATTGCTATTGCCATGGAACTTTTTTCCAAACCGTTCATCAACCATACCAACTGCTCCCGGCTTTATTTGTTCTTCCTGAGCAAGTTGTTCATAAAGCGCTTTTGGTGTTTTCCCCCCTGAAAGATACAGGGCTGTTGTCGGATTGACGATTTCATATAAAAGTCTTTTGGCCAAATCAACACCTGCCGGAGCTTCAGCAACGTTCGCAACAGTTATGCCTTCATTCAAATGATGTGGAATAGTATATCTACTGAGGATTGAAGTGATTGTAATCATAATGCCAAACTCGCCTCACCTGATGAAATAGGAGTTGCAGATGGTGAACCAATCATCGCGGGAGTCAATTCTATTCTCTGTTGATCTGCTGACGTTGGTGAAACGATAACTTGTGGAATTGATGAAGTGTTGGGGGATGAAGAAATGCATTCGACTGGTTGTACTTCAAAGCTTATGCATAATTTGTAGATTTTATTTGCGTCATATGTTGTGTATTGATACATCTCCCCTGTTTTCGGGTCAAGTGGAATCGCTTTGAGGTAGTTAGGAAGTAAGCCTTGCAATGATACAGGATAGAGTTTCTTATCGGCGTAATATGTATCAATCGCGGTCCGCACACGAATCACATCCGCTTCACGTATTTTATCCCGCTCCAAAGTCCGTACACCGAGTGGATCAAGAACATAATAAAACCCACCAAAGAGTAATAACAGAACACCAAAACACGACAGCAAAACAGTTGCAACTAACTTGGGTGATGAATGTGCTGTTTTGCTGTCGAGATTTTCAAAAACCTGATAGACACGGGAAACAACGGGAAGCTGCTTTATAGCTTCGTATTGGATATGAGCAATTGCACCATCAATCTCAGTTTCTTCGTACCCTTCTTCAAGAAGAGCAGCTCGAATTTCAGAACGTCTCTGTCCTTCTTGATAGCGCAATTTTATAATCTCTACAAGCTCATTATTGACCATAGTAGTCCTTATTATCTAGTCTTACAGATAGGAAATTCAAAGTCAAGAATACATACTGTCATCCTGAACTTGATTCAGGATCTAGTGATTTGGAGATGCTGAAACGAGTTCCCCCCATTCGGGGACGAGAGCATGACAATAAAGAGGAGATTTATTTGAAGAGTTGTGTGACATCTTTAATTGTGACTAATAACAGAAGCGCGATGAGCAGTACCATCCCAACAGCATGGAAATAGCCTTCAATCTTTGGATTTACTTTACGGCCAATGACTGCTTCCAACAAGATAAAGAATAATCGTCCCCCATCCAGACCAGGGATAGGCAAAATATTAAAGAATGCAAGAGACAAAGATAAAATACCTGCAAGATTGAGAAGCTGTAATACCTGTTCTTTTGCATCAGGAATTTCAACAATTCTATTCACAAGCGCACCGATACCAACTGGGCCTGAGACGTTATCACTGATAGGTTCAATCCGCTTCTCTTGGACAGATTGGTTAAAGAGTGTACCCAAACCGTCTAAGTTAAAGAGTTGTAAGTTGTATGAATGTGAAAAACCTGAGAAGAGTTTTTGGGTTGGCGTTTCATAATTTAAGAGCACCGTATCATACTGACTATAATCAAATGCGATACCCAAAGACCCTTCATCTTTTGGTGGAGAAACTCTTGGAGTCATTGACGCTGTCTGGAACTTATTTGCCGCGATATCATACCACTCAACAGTAATTTCTTTTCCTTTGTTATCACTTATTATTTTACCCAAAGCATCATTGCTTTTGATTTCTTGCCCATTAATTTTGGTCAAAATTGTTGCTGATTTGATTCCTGCTTGATCAGCCGGAGAATTTGGAGAAACTCTGCCAATGGCAATACCTTTTGGTACTATCTGCTGATTTACACCAATATAGCTTGGAGGATTCTCACCGATAACAGGAATTGCTGTTTTGAAGTTCAAGAGGGCTAAGAATGTATAAAAGATAACGACAGCCAAAATCACATTCATCAGAACACCTGCTACGATAACAGCTGTCCGTTGCCAAATAGAACGAGAGAAAAACGCACGGTCTTGGTCAGGGTCTTGGTCAGGGTCTTTACCTTTTTTGGTATCTTTTGGTGCAGCAATTCTCCCGGCTCCTGCCTCATCTTCACCATACAGCTTGACGAATCCCCCAATCAAAATCGGATAAAAAGAGTACAGCGTCTCACCTTTCTTTTTCTGCCAAATCGGCGGCGTCAAAGGGAATCCAAACCCAAATTCTTCAACTTTGATCCCAAATTTCTTCGCAACAAAGTAATGGCCTGCTTCATGAATGAGAACGAGTACTGAAAGAATGAGAAGAAAAACAATAGCTGTAATGATCATTACATTTATTATAGCAGGTTTTTTTAGAATGCATACAATAGACTTGCTTCCAATACCTCAGGTACGCTACGATTAAAGGTAGTATGAGTGAACTTAAAACCAATCCTGAAGGAGGAGAATTTTCGGCACCTTTGCCTGATCGCTTTAATCACCTTGGAACCAACTATGATTCTCCAATTGCAGATTTACAATTATCATTTTTACTTGACCGCTTAGCTGAAGACCGGACACAACCAAATGCTATTGATATTTTTGACGTTGTGCGATGTGAACTTATAGACATCAACAAACAGAAAGAGTTCGTTTCAGATGGTGATGCGAAATTTGCTCCGAGCGAAGAATCATTAGCACGGGTACAGGACACACTTCTCGAAGTCGCTGCTGGACAAGGAAAAGCAGTAAATGATTCCGATAAAGAGCATCTTCTCGCATACATTGGGCGGCAAAAGCGGCGGTGGAATACTGTAGCAAAAGATCCACATGATGATGAAGAAGCAAAAGCCTCAGCAGCACGGAGCCAACAGCTTTTCGCAACATTTGAACAAACAATGTTCTCCCCGATTGTCATCAATGACGCTGAAAATAGCATTGCCGAAGCCGAAGCATTTGCTAATGCACACGAAACAACTGAGGATGATTATCAGCCGAAAGAAGCCCTCCCAACGTATGAGTACAAACCAGATAAAGCAAGTGACGCACTTGCAGAACTCCGTGATACAGAAGAAGTATCTTTTGATGACATACGGACTTTTTATAACGCCGCTGCTGAAGATCTTAGGGAGCAGCAAAAAGCATACGATAAAAAATATCCTGGGAAAAGAAATGCTATCGGTGCGGCAGCTCATTTTTTTAGTAGACATAGTAAAGAAGAAGACATACAAAGCAAACACATCCTCGTCTCAATACTTCCTGATGATACTATTCATGTAGGTTTTAAAATTTCAGAAAGAAATCCAGATGGAACACAACATTTTTCGTTTAGCCTCACAGGCGATATGCAGGATCCGCAGTATCTCGGCGTTCAGATGATGGAAGGAGATCAATTTGATGCAAGACTCACAGACCTTGCTCAAGGTGTCATAACATCAAAAAAACTTCAAGATGAAGATCCGACATTCATAGCAGATATCAAATCAGGTGAAGCTGTCGCAACAAATAATCTCCTTTCATGTGTACGAGTACTTGATCTTCATAGAGACCACTTACGTGGTATACCTGAGGAGGCTTGGACCGACAACGACGAAAAGGATGCACTAACGCTCAATGCTTTTTCAGCACAGATTCTGAAGAAAGCGGGATTTAGATAATACCTGTGCAGACTAGATTTGCAGGAGCTCTTGTTCTTTTTGTTTTCCCCAATCTTCAATTATCTCGATTGTATCATCTACAGACTTTTGGACTTCTTTTTCAAAACGTTTGATGTCATCTTCGCGTCCTTCATAATCTTTTTTCATATCCTCAATCATTTCATGTCTGACTTGGCGTACCATCACACGGCCATTCTCCAGCTTGTGTTTCATTGCTTTGATCAGTTCTTGGCGCCTTTCAAGAGATAATGGCGGGATACTGATTCGCAAAAGATTACCGTCGATAATTGGATTAAAACCAACATTGGCAACCTCAATCCCCTTCTGAATATCGTGTAACGTGGTAGCATCAAATGGTGTAATGA
>JACDET010000065.1 GCA_013816255.1 Candidatus Levyibacteriota bacterium
CCTCTGCACTTCTCATTACATAAATGGTTGAAAGTAAAGTTATAAGAAGTGAAATACCTAAAATGATATAGGGGATCCAAGGACGTCGTATCGGCAGCTTTATCTTACGACGCATCGGTATATGTACTGTTTGCATCTGCTCTATTGTACACATTTTTTCTATCTGGTCAATAAACTCTTTGCAGAGGTTACAGTTTCATGTCTTGACAGAGACTTCACATATGGTATTATATCCCTGTAGGGGGGATATCTCTGGACCAACTCAAAATTTCAATATGGCATACCAACCAAAAGACCAACAAGAGCGCATAGCGCATAGACTTAAAATAGCCCGCGGTCATCTCGATAAAGTTATTAAGATGGTTGAAGACGACACGTATTGTATTGATGTCATGCATCAATTACAAGCTGTAGAAAGTGGACTCAAAGGAACAGGCAATGTCATTCTCGAGAATCATTTAAAGACGTGTGTCGCTGATGCAATAAGTAAGGGCCATAAAGAAGAAACAATTAATGAAGTCATGCAGGTATTTAAAAAACGCACGTAGAAAGGGGGTGAATTATGAATAAATCAATAGTATTTGGAATTGTAGGGTTAATTGTTGGAGCTGTGCTATCAGGAACCGTTGTCGCTAGTCAAATGACTGCTCAATCAACAGCTGATACAAATGCAGTGGTTCCAGCAAATGATTCTATGGGAACAATGGATCACAGCAAGACAAGTATGGGGCAGATGAGCATGGATGCAATGATGTCCGAACTTGAAGGAAAAACAGGAGATGAATTCGATAAAGTTTTTCTTCAAGCGATGATTGCTCACCATTATGGAGCAGTTGATATGGCAAAAGCCGCACAAACTGACGCAGGTCACGATGAACTCAAAGAACTTGCTAATGAAATCATTTCAGCGCAGGAAAAAGAAATAGCGCAAATGATGCAGTGGCAAAAAGATTGGGGTTACACACAGTAATCTTTTTAGGAGAGGTGCAAATAAATGCACTTCTTCCAAGGAGATAACAGATACTTTATGAAAAAAATTACAATTATTTTTACAGTTTTATTAGTTTTAATAGGAACCGGTGTTTTGTATTTTAATCAGAATACTACAACTGAAAATGCAAATTCTCAGGATAATTCCAATGTTTCGGAAAATGCAGATAGCTTCATTGTAAATCCACAAACTCCGACTAATTCTGTGACAGTAGAAAGTGTAACCCTCAGCAAGGATAGTTATGTCGTACTTCGTGAAGTTGTTGCTGGTGCATTGGGACAAGTAATCGAAATCAGTACACCACTAACTGTTGGCGTACACAAAGATATTCAAATTCCCTTAGGGAGTGCTGATATCAATGGAAAAGAACTTATTGTCATGGTTTATGATGATCAAAGTAGTGATAAGATATTCAATGATTTTGATCAACCTACGATCGATGAGAATGGCAATATGATTGGCCGATATGTGCGTTCTGGCAAACCGATTTCTACAAGCATAGCTGAGGGTGATGCTTCAGGAATGGTGGGACATAGTATGACTGGAATGGCAAGCATGGTAAAAGTAAAATATACAGGGAAAAGTTTTACTCCAGAGAAAATTGAGGTTCCGGTTGGTAGCATGGTTGCATTTGTCAATGAAAGTAGTACTGATATGTGGGTCGCATCCGCTCCTCATCCTGCACACACTGACTTACCAACTTTTGATCAGTTTAAACCGACAAAGAAAGGGAGTGTGTATCGGTACGTTTTCGATAAACAAGGAGAGTGGACATTCCATGATCATATAAATCCTAATGCAGGAGGTATTGTTACAGTAAAGTAAGTATGTTGGAAATAGATAAAATAATTGTTGGAATAGTAAGTCTTGCTGGTATGGCTTTTACATACTGGTTCTTTTTGATGAAGAAAGAAGAAGAGGCAGTTGTCGTCAATACAAATAGTGTTGATATTATCGTTAACGGCGGTTACACACCGAATGTTATTTCAATTCCCAAAGGAAAAACGATAACGCTCAACTTTATTAGAAAAGACCCTAGCTCTTGCTTGGAAGAAGTAATCTTAAGTGACTTTAAAACAAGAAAATATTTACCACTCAACAAGAAAACACCAATTACGATAACACCCAAGAAAGAAGGATCGTTTGACTATGCTTGCGGTATGAACATGTTTCATGGAAAAATAGTGGTGAAATAATATGATAAATTTAGAGACTTTTGCATTAGTAATACTAATAGTTCAGATTGCTCATTCTATAGAAGAGTTAGCAACAGGTTTTCACAAAAGATGGTATTTAAGAAAGCTTTCATTTAATACATTTCTCTTATTTGAAATTGTTCATAATATTTTTTGGATAAGTGTCGTTTTGTTTAAGGAGTTTCCATTAAGAAGTGAATTGCTTTTCTTTTTTATAGCGTTAATGTTTGCAAATGGCGTGCAACATCTCGTTTGGTTTGGTACAGAAAAGAAATATGTACCAGGGCTCATTACAGCACCAATACATGTCGTACTATTCTTACTATTCTTCTTTCAATTTGTTAAATTTGTATAATTAAACCAAACAAAATGATTTCTAAAAAACTAAAAACCATAACACACGTTGCCTTAATAGTTATTTATCTGCATGGCTTAGAAGAAATAATAACTGGCTTTTATCATAATGATTCCACAATGGCATTCTTAGGTAATTATTTTAACGCTTCAGCGAGCCAATTTTATTGGGTGTCTCATGTTATTTGGTGGGTATCTCTGCCAATACTATTTATTGCAGTACTTAAAATTAAAAAACTTTTCTGGTTAATGGTAGTATTTGGAAGTGTTTTTTTTATTGAAATACATCATGTAGTTAAAGCTTTATTTTCGATGACATATTACCCAGGTATGATCACAGCTATTATCTATCCTTTTATTGGATTTTTCTATTGGAGGGAATTGATAAACAACTTTAAAAAAAGAAAAATATGACTCTGAAAAATAAATTAAAAACAATCGGAAGAAATATTAAGAATGAAATCAAGGTGTATCAAGCAGTTATTAAAGATAAAAGAACACCTATGCTTGGTAAAATATTTTTAGGTATGGCTGTTGGGTATTTCTTTTTACCTTTTGACTTGATACCCGATTTTATCCCTATTATCGGACATCTCGACGACATAATCATTATTCCTGCGCTGGTAATAATAGCATTAAAAATTATTCCAAGAGAGATTGTAGAAGAATATAGAGGCAAATTTAAAGGTTAAGATTACATTTATGACAGAAGTAAAAAAATCATTTCCAATAAAAGGTATGCATTGCGCATCATGCGTACGTGTTACTGAGCGAGCCTTGAAGAAAACACTAGGTGTTAAAGATGCTGTAGTTAATTTAGCAACAACTAAAGCAACTGTTACGTATGATGAAGAAAATTGTACTCCAGAGCAACTAGCTGAATCAGTTTCTAAAACAGGATACACTCTTGATCTAGAGGAAAAAAATGAAGAGTTACGAGATGAAGAAAAGAAAAAAGAATTAGCCGATCTTAAAGTCAAAGTTATAGCAAGTCTCACCTCAGGAGCATTGTTACTGTGGGGAAGTTTCCCCGGACTCATGAATACTGCACCTGCCATTTTGCAAAACCCTTTTACGCAACTAATGCTTGCTCTCCCAATCCAATTTTGGGCGGGACTTGAATTCTATAAAGCGACAATTCCTGCGTTAAAACACCGTACTGCAAATATGGATACGCTTGTTGCTCTTGGAACAACAGTTGCTTTTGCCTATTCAGTCTTTGTTTCTTTTTTCCCAGAAGTTGTTATGGATTTAGGACTTGAACACATGCCTTATTTTGACGTTTCTGTAATTGTCATTGGTCTTATTCTCTTGGGAAGATACTTTGAAGCACAGGCAAAATCTGGCACATCTCAAGCTATAAAAAAGCTTATTGGTTTACAAGCAAAAACCGCACGAATAGTACAAAATGATACAGAAATTGATTTACCAATTGAGCAAGTAAAGATTGGAGATATTGTGCGAGTCAGACCTGGTGAAAAAATTCCAGTAGACGGTCTTGTCATGGATGGTGAATCGAGTATAGACCAGTCAGTAGTTACAGGTGAAAGTATTCCTGTAGACCTTGGTAAGGGAGATGCAGTAATTGGCGCTACCATTAACAAATCTGGTACATTCACCTATAGGGCAACCAAAGTTGGGTCGGATACTATCCATGCTCACAATATTAAGCTGGTTCAACAAGCACAACGCACTAACGCGCCAATACAAAAACTA
>JACDET010000007.1 GCA_013816255.1 Candidatus Levyibacteriota bacterium
CGCCCAGTCATTCCAGACAAAGACGAGCGGTAAGATATGATTGAGTGGTAACCAGACGCTACCGAGTTGCGCGAGACCTGGTTCCTGATTATCTATGACAAGACGTGCAATGTTCATATGAGACATCGCGTCGTTGTAAGTTGTGATAAGACCGCTTACATATGAGATATACCAAGCGATAATACTGAGAAGTGTAACGGGGAGCAGATTTTCAAACGCAAAAAGTCTATTAAAATTTTTAAAATTAAAAATATTTGTTAATGTATCTTTCATAGATCTTTAGATATTGTCATGCTGAACTTGTTTCAGCATCTCTATTTGTATGGGATCCTGAAACAAGTTCAGGATGACAGTATTAATTTAAGCTGCTGCTCCAGCAATCTGTGATTTGTTGCCTTGCACCAAACCTGTTCCTGTTGGATCATTATCGACTGTGTCCAGATGCAAACCGTGTTGTGTTTTGTGCCAGTAGTGAGGTTTGAAAACGAACTCCCAAATCGCAAGCCCTGCGGCAATACTCATTCCCAACCAATAAATAGGTGTCAAAAGAGCAAATGGTACGAGTCCCCATTGTTCACGTTTGGCTGCTCCAAGCATGTAGTAATACATGTAGAGGAAGTTTCCGATGAACATTGAGAAGACAGCCATATAGAAAATCGGTGCGAGATAGAGTGATTTAATGAACTCCCCTGTCCACGGTGTGAATGCAAAATATGCAATCGTCATAAGCCACATGATTGGATTGATAAGCATTGAAAGAATTTTGCCTCCGATAACGAGTTGGAAGATAAAGAAATCTTGTGGTCTTTTCTGCGTAAAGAATGCTTGCGGGTTACGCATATGCACGAAATATGTTTGGATATATCCTTTGATCCATCGTGAGCGTTGCTTGACCCAATTGAATGTATCTGAATTAGCTTCTTCCATTGTTGTTGAGTTAATTAAAGCAGTTCTGTATCCGATCTTTGTCAAACGCATGCCAAGATCAGCATCTTCGGTTACATTAAACGGATCCCATTTTTGCAGTCTAATGATGTCTTTTGTACGGAAATGGTTACTCGTTCCGCCCAAAGGTATTGGCGCGTGAATTGATTGCAAACCTGACAGGACCAAATTGAACCAGAGTGAATATTCGATTGTAAACATACGAGTCAAAAGGTTTTGATCAGGATTGTAGAAGTTCAATTTCGCTTGCAAACAAATGATGTTTTTCTTCGCTTTTTTGAAGGCTAATACAGCTTTTTTGAGTTGTAACGGGTCGGGAACATCTTCCGCGTCAAAGATCACAGTGTATTCGCCAGTTGCTTTAATCAGTCCATAGTTGCACGCCTTTGGTTTGGTTTTTGGTTTTGATTCAGGGACGATAACGACATCGAAGTAGAATGGAAGATTCATCATAGCTATCTTATCGATACTTTCAGTATCTTCACTTTCCAGAAGTAGCATAACTTGTAATTTATCTTTTGGATAATCTAATTGACTCATCGCTTTCACAAATTGTGGCAATACTTCCCATTCTTTATACAGTGGGCATAGCACTGTATAGGTAGGCCATGCTGACTCAGGAATCTTATTGATACTGCGCGCTGTGATATTTATTTCCGCTTCTTTAAAGTAACTGCGATAGATTAAAAAGAAGTTAAAGAGCAAATCAGTGAAATAAACAACTGTCAAAACAGATATGAAAACAACAAGCGTTGTGTGCCAGTTGAGAACGAGTCCTAAAATGATTGCTGTTATGAGTCCACCAAGGACCGCATATTGCAATGTTGTCATGCGGGTTAACGCACTTTCACCAATGGTAAGATTGGTGTGGTGAATGTACTCGTTGCCGCGCATGTGAAACCCTTGCCCTTTATTATCAGTATCTTTTTGTGAGAAAGGTACAATGCCGTTATCTTTAAATTTCAACGCAACTGCACTTAATCCAATTTCCAGCGATGAGCGGACAACTGCAATTTTTGAAGTACCTGCATGACGTTTTGCGAAGTCGACATCAACACTTGCAACTGTGTATCCAGCATGTCGTGCCTTCAGTAAGAATTCGAGATCAAAGGTCCATGATGAAGGATTGAGTTCAAAATGATTAACCAAACTTTTTCTAAAGACTTTTAATCCAGACTGGACATCTTCTGAGAATCCATGGAGCAGTTTTGAGAACATATGGTGATAAACTTTACTCATCACGCGACGAAGCATTCCCGCTTCATATTTATTTCTGTTGGCAATGACGATATCAGCGCCACCATTGATCTTTGCAATCATTTCTGGAATATACTTTGGTTGGTATTGCAGATCAGCATCAATCATGCAAAGCAGTTCATACTTGGCGTACCCAAATCCTTCAAGGAGTGAATAGGCTTTTCCTTGCTTTCCCTTTTTGGTGTGGAGTTTGATTGGGTATGTCTTTGATAATTCTTTAATAATTGCAACTGTTCTATCGGTTGACCGGTCATCGACAAAAACTATCTCATATTTTTGGACACTGCCGATGAGTGCATAGTTAATTTGCTCGACAAGCGGTCGGATATTTTTCTCCTCATTCCAAACTGGTACAATAATAGATATATTTTTCATTTTTAACAAAAAAGCCCAACTACATATAATAGTCGGGCAGACATAATTAATTAAACCTAGAGTAAATATATATATACACTATAGAATTACTTATGTCAAGCACTAAATATATCATTTATGCCTAAATACCATGTACTATGAGCCACTGATAGGAAATATATTTATGAGAATATCAATTTTTTTGACACAGATTATTAACTTGTCAGAACCAGGTTCGTACTAGCTTGAAGAACGGGGATTATACAATGAGGTGTTTGAGATTTGCTAGAGATCTTTGGTAATCGACTTGATCACGCATAAAGGATTCATATTGTTCAGGACTAGAAAAGTGACTCATAACTGATTTACAATTTATAATCTCTGTTTTCGCAAGTGGATTGAGGTACGCTCCATATGATGACCATGTATATTTCGGCAATGCATCAATCTCCACTATATAATCAGTGACCGGATTTAAGTGAATATAGCGTGACACGTGAAGCAATTGTTCATCTGTTCCTATTCTGACAGCTTTAAACATATCTTGGAAGAGTGCCCCATGCCTACTATATTTTGTATTGAAGTATTTCGAGTAACTATGTTGAAAGTTTCTCATAAACGTCGATATCCCTTTGTCAACTTTTGACTGTAGCATAAAGTGTACATGCGTAGGCATAATGCAATAAGCGATAATTTCGACAATAGGCACTTGTTGTTTTTTAATACTTTTCATATAACTATCTTTATCCGCAAGCGCTAATCGTTTGAAATGAGAGTAACTTACTGGCATTCTTCCATATCTATAATATTGAATAAGTGCTAGTGCTCGTACATAATCATACGTAGAGGTAAAAAGAGGAATTTGTGCAACACTTCTATTAAAGACATGATACGTCTCTCCAATAGCAATAGGTATTTTACGATAAGGCATATATCTATAATAAATAGATACATACCCGTTTGTCAAGCTAGTACGAACCTGGTTCTGACAATCTAGCTAGCTACCTTTATCCCCGCTCTTCTAGCTAACCTGAACCAGGTTCTGACTAGGTAGAAGTACGGGGAGTTATTGTGAGTGTTAGAGGTTACTTCTCTTATTGTTTGCTTGCTAGTTTTGGTGAGCTCCAGAGATTTGGGAGGTCGTTGTTATAGAGTGCTGTGCCGAACCAGACCCAATTCTGGGTGTAATAACTCGTCGGGTCTTCCCAATAACTCCCCTCTTTATCTTCATACAACTTATTAAGAATTTTTTCTTCATAGATCTTTTTGGCATTTGTCTTATCAGTTACGACAAAGTTACCGAGGTTCGATGCGTATGCACCTGCTGCTTCATATTCTTCCCACGGTTTTCCATCATGTGTATATGCGACGTCGATCTTTCCTTTTTCTTTCCATTCTTTGCGTATAAAATCACTCTTGGTTAAATACGCTTTTGCTCTTGGTTCTTTGAACCATTGATAGTCAAGAGCAATTCTCCACGGTGTGCGAAAAGCGTCATATGAATATTCAGTCGAGTTCAAACCTTCATCAGGTGATTTGATAATTTTACCAGCACTATTGACTGCGCACCAGTTTGGAGCAAGTCCAACGGACGATTCTTTATCTAAATTGCTTTCACTACATGCATTGAGAACCTCATACGATGAATTCACAACACTCAACCAATTATGTTCTGTATCGATTTCTGCAAAGATTCGGTAACTGGCCGGCATCAAATATGAAGGGTTTACGATTGCTGAGCTCTTGGCTTTTGCCCAATCTCCGGCAACCAGATAGGGTTTGCCGCGTACTACTTTTATCTCTTGATCCCAAATACCATTGATTACAGACCTTGCTTCGGCAATATATTGCGGGTTATTCCAGCGTTTACCAGCAAAAGCCAACGCTAGTGCGATATCCTGATCGCCATCCGTTGCTGAACTCTTATCCAGAACTCCTGGTGTGCCGCCAGCCGTCTTTCCCCATTTCCAAGAGAAAACATTACTTTCTTTTTGCATATTTCGTTTGGTGAATCCCCAAGCTCTATCAAATGTTTCTTTGTCGTTCATCCATACAGCCCGAAGCATTGCATAGGACTGTCCTTCTGACGTGGTTTGGTTACTTGCCGGATCAACGGTGTTTCCATCCTCCTCAATAAACGTCTGCTTGTATGTTTCCCATGTTGATACAAGAATTCTTCGAGAATTTTTTACTGCCCAGATTTGCACATACCATCCGTCTCCTGTGAAACTTGTAATTGGATTTGATTGTGCCAAAGCATTTCCTGTCATTGGTAACTCCCCTGTTCCCAAATCTCCTCCAATAAGTGGTGTGAAGAGAATGTAGTCGATATTGTTGTAGTCATTATTGAGCACTTTTTCTTTGATATCACGGTCTCCATCAACTTTCCAATAATACTCTGCGTTTTTAAAATTCCCATCATTTCTAAAGTTTAGATCTAAGTACGCATAGTTATCTATCGCAATAAATTCTGTAGGCATTTTGCGTGACAGTATCCACTCTACTGCTTCGATTTGCGCGTCAGTTACATTTGATCGATATATATCAAACCTATCAGAACGTATCGATGATGAGAAGTCAGTAAGCGTAATTCCCATGTATCCGAGGAAGGCAAGAACTGGGAAAATAGCGTACAATTTCAACGGTACAAATTTCATCTTCCAGAAAAAGTTCGTCGCAACATAGACAACGTATGCAGTTGTCAGTGATATGAGGGGTATCAGCGGGACGATGTAGAATTCAAGAACCAAACCTCCTCTGAGTAAAAATGCCCAATAAGAAAGAGCGAAGCCACCAATGATTCTTGCCGCAACGCTTTTGATTGCGAGAAGTAATGTAATCACAGTCGAAGCAGCACCAACAAGTAAAATTGCGGGATCATCATTTTTCCAGTTGTTGGTCATTTCCCAAAAACTCGATTTGGGATTCCAAATGTCGACATTACCTCGACTTGCTTGAAAATCTAACGTCCCCAAAAGACTGACGTGCTCATTGGTTCCACCAAGTGGCGTTCCTGCTGGAAAGAATTCACCTTTGAACATACTGAATACGAAATAGAGTGAGATGAAGCATCCCGCAATAGCAATCCATTTAATTGTTCCAAAAAGTCTATTAACTTTATGGAGTTGGCTGTACACAAGTACAGCGAGAAACGGCAAGAAAAAGATAGCAGATTCTTTACTCAATACTGCGATACCAAAACTCAATGCACTGGCAATAATCCAGCGAAGTTTTTGCTTACTGTAGAGAATAAATGCAAGCGAAATGAGTAGCCAGAAAACCATGATATTATCAAGAAGCACACGTCTTTGAAAGTAAATTGCCAGAGGAGACAGTGAGAACATCAGAACAGAGAACGCTCCAACCATCTTTGAGCCAGTAATTTTTTTGCCCACAAAATACAAAAGGAGTGCTGAAGCAATATGCAAAATAAGCATAAGCACACGACCCGAATTAATTGAGAATCCGAACGTAAAAAGACCTCCGGTTAACTTAAGCCAAGCCGCAATAAGAAACCAACCAATAGGTGCATGATCGTACCAATAGGTATATGGAGCTAATTTACCTTCACTAATAATTGACCACGCTTGCGACATGTAGGTACCTTCATCAGATTCATAATATGGGTAGCCAAACATGTTATAGCCGTGCGAAACCCCAGCAACAACTAAGACTGCGATAATGATAATCCATTCAAAGGTTTTACTTTTGAAAAATTGTTTTAGTTTATGTAACATATTATTATTGTTCGAGCGAAGTTGAAAACCGTTTCTCGATTCACTTTGTTCACTCGAAAAGTATTAATTCCCTATCTTTATATAATTTGTATTTATTGGTAAAAAAGCTTTTTCAGGTCTATGTGCATTCAGATGTAATGTTTTTTCCCAACTGCCGTTGCCTGTAATAAGTCTGAGAATTGCCCGCATCGCGCTTAATCCGAGAATAATTTGAAATGGATAGAATGAATATAATATTTTAAATGGTAACCAGAAAGGGAAACGCATCCCATATCCTTTGGTAAATTCATACATCCCGATAGTAAATGCAACAAGTTGTAGGAGAAGCAGCAGTAACGGAATAAATGTAATCATCGCGAAAATCACTGGTAAGTTGAGAACAAAAGCCAGAAAGATTGAGATAGGAAGCATCAGGAAAAAGAATGCTTGTAATTGTGGAACAAGTAAAATGTATCCGGCGAGAAAACGTTGTTGGAATTTTGGCAATTTTAACCACTCGCCTTTCCAAAGGATTTGTATAAAACCTTGATTCCACCTTGTGCGTTGTTTGATAAAGCTATCGAGATTATGTGGCGTTTCTTCTTGTGTTGTGTGCTTTTCATCATAGACGACACCAATGCTTGCACCTCTTGCACTCAGTCGTATACCAATTTCTGCATCCTCTGTCAGACATGCTTCATCCCATCCACCAACTTGCCCCAACATTTTTCGTTTGAAGAAGACTGTATTTCCTCCGAGCGGGATGATGCCTTGTTTGGCAAAGTAATGCAGTGCTGATTTGAACCAGAAGAAATATTCAAGAACATTGAGCGTTGAGAACCAATTAGATTTGAAGTTCATGAGTTGCACGCCAGACTGCAAAACATCAAGATTTTTGGTAGTCATTTGCGTGTTGGCAATGTTATAGATACTCCGGCTTGGTTGATCTTCAGCGTCAAATACCACGATGACATCTTTTGTGGCGTGCATCAGCCCAATGTTCAAACTATGTGGCTTGTTTATTGGCATATCATTAAAGATGACCAATCGGACATTAGGTTTGTTCAGCTCTGTAATTGTTTGTTGTGCACGGGCAATTGTCCCATTATCATCTGATCGGACAATAACCAGTGTTTCTTTCAGTCCCTCAGGATAATCAATCCCAGCAATCGCGCGAATCGTATCCCCGATGACATGTTCTTCATGTCTCACAGGCAGAAGTGCGGTAAAAGAAAATTTGGGTTTTTCATATATTTGCGGTACTTTATCTTTTTCTATTCGTTCTACGTCTTCCCAACCATACAGCATGAGAAAAATACTGAAGACACTTTGCCAAATCATGAGAACTGAAATGGTAACTAATACCAGTATAATGAGTGTCTGATTACTTATAAATCCAGCCGTCTGGAGGTTGTACATGGCTAACGCAGCGATATTTCCGAGAGAAAATGCGGTAATTGCGACGATTGCTGCAAGAAGGGCAACTCCTCCATGCACAAGATATGGCATGCGGATTGTAAATGAATGGAAAATAAATTCTATGATATCGCGCTTACTGAGCTTGGAATTCCCGTGAATTCGATCGGTAAATTGAATTGGAATCTCTTTAATAATAGCGTTGTTCTGAATAGCTTTATGCAGAAGATCAATTTGAAAAGCATAGCCTTTAGCTTTGAGTTTGTTAAGATGTATCCTTTTCAGAAGCGATGTTCTGATCGCGCGGAAACCACTGGTACAGTCCTTTACGCGGCCAAGACCTGCTATATGGCGTGCAAATATATTTCCCCATTGGCTGTTAAGCTTACGGATGCGTGGCCATTTCGCGGGAATTGATCCCCCGTCAATGTATCGTGAGCCAATCACAAAATCATTGCCTTTTTGTATTTCGTAGACAAAAAACGAGATCATTGATGGATCGTGAGAAAAATCAGCATCCATTTCAAAGACAATATCCGCACCCATTTGCCGCATAGCATATTTGAACCCACGGATATACGCATTGCCAAGTCCAGCCTTACGACCTTTGAGTAAATGGACGTTTTTGTATTTCTTGACATATGTCTGTACAATCTGGGCTGTCCCATCAGGTGAGAAATCATCAACGACCAAAATTGATAGAATTGCGTTTTTGAGATAAATAGATTGTGTTTGGATAGCTTCGATTATTTTGCCTATATTCTCACTTTCATTATATGTAGGCACAACAATAACGACATGATCCTTCAGGACTCCTGCCTTTGATACATTTTGCAAGCGCAGTTGATACAACTGCTTATTTTTATTTCGTAAACGGTTCATTTTGTGCTTGAAAGAATGTAGATTTAATGGGGCAATATAAATCTATGAGCTCTAAAATATAGTACTAACGCATTTGAATACTATAAGCCAGCAAGTCGTGAGTATAGTATAGAGAGAAAGATATGTCAAGTTCTATACATATTTATAGCCCATCCATAAACATATCTCTTTAAGATTGACAGCAAACGAGCGCATATGGTATACATAAAGTCTGCCTCAGTATCCGGTTTTTGTAAAGAACTGGAAAGATAAATTGCCTCTTTACTATAAGACTTTTTTATGGTACACTGCACCATATAGGATATCTTTGCTATGGGATTCATTCCATAGCACATATAAGAATCTTGTAACCATAAAACAGTATAAAATACATATGAACCTAAATATTATAAGTCGTTATTTTAAGAAAACACGTACCCGTGCTCAACGCAAGAAGAAAATGTATGAACAGATAGCACCTGTTGCAGGGTCAATGCGGGGTGCAGGAGTCCATTTCAAAAACAAAAAGTATATTACTCATACCACACTCCCCGTCTCACTTTCTGCCATACAGACATTCTCACTTTCCCAAAAGATCTTTTTTATCGCGACACCAATTCTTCTTATCGCGGCTCTTATTCTGTTCCCTTTGCCAGCAGCGCAAATGATTGTTGCTGTACTCAGTATTCTTTACCTCATTGACGCAATCTTTAATATATTTGTCGTCACAAAGAGTCTGAGTCGTGAGAATGAAATAAATGTTACCGATGAAGAATTAAGTACGATAAATGAAAACAATTTACCAACGTATACAATATTATGTCCTTTATACAAAGAAGTGCATGTCGTCCCACAGTTTCTTGAAGGTATAGCTGCAATCGACTGGCCAAAAGATAAACTTGATGTGATGTTTCTTCTTGAAGAAGATGATGCAGAAACCATCGAAGCCTTTGGCGAAATGACGCTTCCTTTTTATGCACGAACAGTTGTCGTCCCTGATTCCCAACCAAAGACCAAACCAAAAGCGTGTAATTACGGACTATCGTATGCAACGGGTGAATACCTCGTAATCTTTGATGCAGAAGACGTCCCGGATCCTCTGCAACTCAAAAAGGCATATCTCGGATTTAAAAAAGCTCCAGCAAATGTAACATGTTTGCAGGCAAAACTCAGTTACTACAATGCGCGTCAAAATCTGTTGACCAGATTCTTTACAGCTGAATATGCATTGTGGTTTGATGTGACATTGCCAGGGCTGCAATCACTCAATTCAGCGCTTCCATTGGGTGGTACAAGTAATCACTTCCTCACTGAGAATTTGCGCCAACTGCAAGGTTGGGATCCATTTAATGTGACTGAAGATGCTGACTTGGGTGTGCGCCTATTCCAAAAAGGTTACCGTACAGCGATCATCAATTCAACAACCTATGAAGAAGCAACAAGTGTCAACAAAAATTGGTTGCGCCAACGTTCACGATGGATCAAGGGATATATGCAAACGTATTTAGTGCACATGCGCAATATCCGTGACTTTATCCGTGAGAAAGGTTTATGGCATAACTTCATCTTTCAATTAACCGTTGGAGGAAAAATCTTGTTCGTTCTCTTAAATCCGTTCATGTGGATTATCACATTCTTGTATTTCGCGGCTAATCCTCTCGTGGGTCCGGTCATGGAAGCTATCTATATAGCACCGATTTCCTACATCGCTGTGACCTCATGGATCTTTGGTAACTTCCTCTTCATGTACTGCTACATGATCGCTGTCGCCAAAAGAAAACAATGGGATATCACAAAATATATATTACTTATACCATTATATTGGTTCATGATGAGTACGGCTGCGATGATCGCGCTTTATCAGTTGATTCTTAAACCCCACTATTGGGAAAAAACACTACACGGATTTCATCTCGGACGCAAAGAAGATGCAAAAGCCGCACCAGGTGTTACGGTCAAGCCAGTTATTGCACCTGCATATGCTAGGTCTGCAGTCACGATGAAACTAGATAAAAAAACGCACAAATTCACAATGCCTAATCGTAAAAAGACATTGTACGCTCTATTAAACGTCTTACCATTCATAGCAATTTTAAATATCGATTTAGTCGTTGCACGCTATTATCTTCCTATACAGGAAGCACAAACATACTTACTTGTCTCACTTCTTGGAAAAACACTCTTTCTTGTCAGTCAAATCGGATCAAAAATACTTGCAACGTACGTAGCACGCGGAGAATCTGAACGCAATGTCTTTTACAAAACCGTTCTTTTCACCTTCTTATTTCACTGGATGGGATACATTCTTTTGGGTCTTGAAGGAGCGTTCTTTATCCCGGCAGTATTGGGCTCAACATTTAATGCAGCGATAATTTACATGCCTTTTTATATGTTTGCTCTTCTGTGCTTTGGACTGGCTATGCGCTTTAACGCATATAACTTACAGCGCAATAATCCTGTTTACGCCGTAGTATCACTCACGACAATATTTGCTTTCATCCCGCTTATTATGATGAATAACGATTCAGTAGCAGGCTTTGTCAGAACATTTGCCTATGTCGGTTCAATTAATCTCTTCGCGGTTGTCACGATATATATGAGCAAACCTTACATGCGCATTATGCAAAACAATGTAGGAAGCTTGCTTGCAATCTTTGATAAGGTGCGTACGCGCAAAGTCTGGAAAGACAATCAAATGAAAATTTTGATTTTCAACTGGCGCGATACCAAACACGTTTACGCTGGAGGGGCTGAAGTCTATGTCGACGAATTATCAAAACGATGGGTAAAAAATGGTAACAAAGTAACCCTTTTCTGTGGGAACGATAATCGAAATCCTATTTATGAACAAATACAGGGTGTTGAAATCTACCGCCGTGGTGGAACCTATACTGTATACCTGTTCGCGATTATTTACTACATGTTCAAGTTCCGTGGTAAATATGACGTTATTATCGATTGTGAAAATGGAATTCCATTCTTTATGCCACTTTTCGCGCGTGAGCAGGTAATTCTTCTGATCCACCATGTACACCAAGATATCTTTAGAAAATTCTTGAAATTTCCTATCAGTTTCATCGCTGAAATGCTTGAAGGAAAGCTCATGCCATTTATATATCAAAATAAAAATGTTGTGACTGTTTCAGCCTCTTCACAAAGTGATATATTTAATCTTGGATTTACGAATGCAGGCAATATAGCAATCATTCCAAATGGTGTTGATAGTGCACTATTTGTAGATTACCCAAAAACAGAGTATCCTTCATATATCTATTTAGGGAGACTTAAAGAATACAAAAATGTTGATGTCGCAATTACAGCATTTTCTAAAGTATTGAAAATACATAAAAATGCTGTATTCTCGATTGTCGGAACTGGTGAATGTTATCCAGTATTGCAGCAATTAGTCATTGATCTGGGTATTCAGGATTCTGTTATTTTCCATGGCCGAGTTTCAGAAGAAGAAAAAGCACGATTGCTCGCACAAAGTTGGGTAGCGATTCAACCGTCACAAATGGAAGGTTGGGGTATTACCGTTATTGAAGCAAATGCCGCTGGAACACCTGTTATCGCCTCCCGTGTGAATGGTTTGCAAGATTCTGTTTTGGATCAGCAGACTGGCATTCTTGTTGAGGTCGGCGATGTGGCAGGATTTGCTATTGCAATGCGCAAGATAGTTGATGACGATCTTTTCAGAATAAATCTCGCGCATGGAGCGAAGCAATGGGCTGGTAATTTCAATTGGAACAAAAGTGCTGACGATTTTTATAAACTAATCGGAAGTAATTATGGACAACGTACAGCCAAAACAAAGTATTCAAACGTTGAGTTCTCGACACAAAAAAAGGGAGTTAAAAATCTATGAAAGCACAAGTGAATGTATCTATAGGAATCCCTGCATATAATGAAGGGAAAAATATTCAGCAACTCCTTATGTCGCTTCTTGCGCAAAAAGAAGATTCGATTAAGATTAAGGAAATTATCCTGCTATCTGATGGCAGTAATGACGATACGGGACAAAAAGTGAAAGCTATCAAAGACCGGAGAATTATTTTTAAAGATGACCATAAACGTCTTGGAAAATCTGCTCGCTTGGATCAAATATTTAGATCATTTACAGGCGATGTACTCATTCTTATGGATGCTGATATCGTCATAACTGATGCCCAATTGCTTGAAAAAACTATACTTGCCGCAAATCTTTCTCGATCAGGCATAGTGGGCATTAACGCTCTTCCACTTACTGCTGAAACATTCTTCGAGCAAGTTATCGAAACTGGTGTGCGTATCATGAAAGATATTGCAAAAGGATGGAATAATGGAAATAATTATTTATCATTTAAAGGTTGCTTTCTGGCTCTCGATGGAAAGCTCGCAAAGGCGATTCATATACCAGCAAGTGTTGTAAATAATGATTCATATCTTTACTTTGCTGGAGTGGAGAAAAAATATGTACCCAAATATTTATCAGATATAAGCGTTTATTACCGTTCTCCAATGAATCTTGCTGATCACATCAAACAGTCATCACGGCATCAAAACTCGCGTAAAGAACTTGAGAAATTTTTTACATTAGATTGGGACTACGAATATACAATGCCTGTTGCATTAGTAATACTGAGTATCCTAAAATCTATACTCACCCGTCCAATATATTTCGTAGCCTATCTTGCCGTGACACTCATTGCCAAAGTCAAACGGCAAACAAATATCAAAAGCACATGGAGTGTGGCTAAGTCGACGAAGTAATGTTAGTACTTAGTAGTTAGTCTTTAGTTCTTAGAATCAATATTTTAAACAAGCATACTAAGCACTAAATTAATATAATGATTGATAAATACCAAAAACTTTCTGTCTTCCATTTCTCGTCTGAGATTAAAAAACGTCATGGTAAAAAGCATTTAAAGTGCATAATCTTTGGCAATTTCGGTGCAATGAATTTGGGAGATGAAGCAATACTTGCTGGACAAATACAGGAACTGCATAAAATCCCCAATCTGACCATTACAGTCGTCGGACGGTATCCTAAAGAAGTGCAAAGAATACATAAAGTAACAGCTTTGTCTCTTTATTCTCTCTATAAAGTTCGGAGAGAAGTCAAAAAATCGGATTTCGTTATTGTCGGCGGAGGCGGAATCATTAACAAAGTTGAACGAAGCCTGATAGGATTTTTCTATCAAATCTACATGCTCGGTGTCTTCTTTTTATTGCCAAGAATGTACAAAAAGAAAATCTATGTCCTTGGTATCGGTATATATAGCAATGCAAACAGAATCATAGTCAACATGGTTTTACCCTTTTTACGTGCAGCAACACTTTTGACGGTCAGGGATTTTCACTCACAAACCTTTCTTAAAAAGAAAAATGTGCACGCAGCTTTGTATCAAGATAATAGTTTTCTTATGGATTTGGCGACAAAACAGGATATTCTGAAGGATGCATATTTCCAGAAGCATTACCGCCCTGAGAGAATGAATATCGGCATATCTCTCGTTAAACCTGATGCAAAAAAAGATGAAAAACGCTTGAGCAAAGAAATCCTCAGCTTTATCGGAGAGTATTATCAAAAGGCTGATTTCTGGTTTTACGCAACTGATTACAATCCTGAATACTTTAATGATGCCAAAGTTGGAAAACAACTTTATGATGAATTAAAGAAGCAGTATACGAGTGAAATCGTCTTTCATCTCGTCCCGATGACACTTTCTCCGCAACGTTACTTCGCATCATTCAAGCTCATGCAGTTCGTTATCGCGATGCGCTTTCATGCGGCCGTCTTTGCGTATAGAAACGACGTCCCTTTTGCTGGTATTTCTTACGACAAGAAATGCACAAGTTTTATTGAATCCGTGGGAAAAACCGCATTACAGCTCAAAACCCTCACCTGGGAGCAAATTAATAAAAACGTCTTATAGTTTGACATCCATCCCTTTATGTGATACAATTCTGCCAACCTATAACTATGGCACGTCTACACACACAACCAACAAATAGTTTTTATGGGGCATTGACTGGAGCAAGAAAGGCTACATACCAATTGCTTGCGGCTTTTGATGCAAATGTATTGAAGCAAAAGAACCCCATCGTTATCTTCTCTTACCACAGTATCGCAAAAGATGATTGGCGATTTAGTGTCAATCCTTTGGATCTTAAAAAGCAGATCTTACACCTGCAAAAACACTATGACATCATAACGCTTAAAACAGTGGATGAGTATTTGGCAGGAAAAATTACAATAACAAAACCCTCTGCGGTTTTGACATTTGATGATGGGTATAAAGATATCCTTATTATGAAAGACTTTTTCAAAAAGCATAACATTACTCCCGTTCTTTTTGTCCTTACAAATACCAAAAGACCAAACCTAAAAGAGCTCGGCACGAAGCGTCCATTCCTGACCAAACGAGATATGCAATCACTCATAAAAGCTGGTTGGGAAATTGGTTGCCATAGCGCAACACACGCAAATCTTGCGACACTTTCAGATAAAGAATTGAAAGAAGAAATCGTCACATCTAAGAAATCTCTTGAAAATGATCTTGGCATTACAATAAAGTATTTCGCGTATCCTCGTGGCAAATATAATGCAACAGTTGCACGTATGGTACAAAGGGCAAAGTATACGATGGCGTTGACGATGGATGATGGGTTTATCAATACGCAAAGTAATCGATTCACACTTCCTAGAGTTGGCGTAGACCGCACGCATACATTTGCAGAATTTGCAGCAACTTTTTCACCATCAGTTGTACGATTACGCAAGCTTATCAAAATGAGTCCAGTTGGGAGGTATTTATGAAAGATACATTAAAAAACTTCTTTAAAAAGGTGAAAAACACATTTGTCAAAAGTGATGATCCGGTGGCACGGCGCGCGCAAGCAAGTAAACGTTTGTACGCAAAGAGTACAAAATCACACAAAGTACACACAGAAAAAAAGCGTTCGTTTTTTGGCGTAAACAGTACCAAACTGCTCAAAATTGCAGGAAATACTCTTGTTGCTCTTTTCGTAATCATGGTTCTTATACTCTCAATCCGCGGTATCGCTGGCAATCCTAGTCCAACTGAATTGAATCGTTTGATTTGGAAAGATAATGGACCGCTTGAATTATCACCTGAGCGTGGTCGGTACGCGCTTATGTATGCACTAGCTGAGGAAAAATCATTTTCATTTTCGCCCGATCTAGCTCGTTTCGCGGCCCCTGACGTCGCGTTCACTGATGGAAAATATGTTTCACTTTTTGCACCTGCTGTGTCTTTTCTTGTGATCCCTGGATACTTCATCGGCAAATATTTCGGTCTTGCGCAGGTTGGAAGTTACGCTGTAATTGCACTATTTGCACTTGCTAACCTCTATCTCATCCGCGCAATTGCGATTAGGATAGGTGCACATCCGATAGCTGCAACGATTGCTGGAGTAGCATTTTTATTCGCAACACCGGCTTTTGCGTATGCAGTCACGTTATACCAGCATCATATCTCAACCTTTCTGATTCTCATGGGTATTTATCTTCTGATCCGCTTCAATTCGATCTGGTCACTTATGGGTATATGGCTTCTCTGTGCACTATCGATTTCTGTCGATTATCCTAATTTCTTTATGATGCTTCCTATCGGCATCGCGGCACTTGGAAAAGTATTTATAGCCAAACGTGCCGAGGGCAAAATTACCTTTACCGTTCCAATTTTACGTGTACTTTCGGTCGCTGTTATGGTGATTCCATTGGCATTCTTCTTATGGTTCAACTCTATGTCGTACGGCAATCCGCTGCAGCTCTCAGGAACGATTGAACGCGCAATTGAAGTACGGACAGACGGTTCTCCGATTTTGGAGAGTGAAAAAATTATTGCTGATAAAAAAGCAAAAGGTGAAGAAATACCTCAAGGAACCTATGACAAGAACGTTCTTAATTTCTTTCAAAGTCGTTTATTATTGAATGGTTTGTATTCGCATTTCGTTTCTCCTGACCGTGGATTACTTGCATTTACACCCGTTATGCTCTTTGGTATCGCTGGTATGGTATGGGCAATTAAGAAACGGGTAAAACACACAAGCTTGTTTGTCGCGATCATTGGGTTTAATATCCTCTTATACTCTATGTGGTCTGATCCATATGGTGGATGGGCTTTCGGATCACGTTACCTTATCCCGGCATACGCTCTGCTTGCGGTGTTTATTGCGTATCTTCTGACCCGCTTGCACAAATATTCTTTGTTCCTGCTGTTCTTCTTTATGGTTATGAGTTACTCTGTGGCAGTCAATACACTTGGTGCAGTCACAACCAACCGTAATCCACCAATGGTCGAGGCAGTAGGGCTTTCGGAGATAACCGGTCGTGAAGAATTGTATACCTATATGCGTAACGTAAGTCAGTTGAATAATAATATCTCAAAATCATACGTGTTTGAAGCATATGTCGCAAACAAAATAACAGCGTGGCAATATTATATATTCCTCACGAGCTTTATCGTGATCGTGTCAGCATTTATACTCATGACTTTGCGAATCGTACCGAAAGGGGAACAACATGCACTTTAACCTACGATCACTTACTATGCAGTTTTCTTTCGATGAAAAAATCGTTGCAAAGATGAAAGCCTTTTTCGAAAAACGGGCAAAAGTTATCTTGTTCTTCTTTCTTTCAATGGTTTCGATTGCGTACTTTTTGTATTATCTCTCTAATGGTTTGGGTGTCGCGTACAACGACGCCAGATCTCATTTGGACATTTCCCGTCGTGTGGTTGAGAATTTGACGCCTGGTTTTGCACAACTCGGAAGTGTCTGGCTACCGCTCCCCCATCTTTTGGCAACGCTGACGGTTTGGAATGATTTCATGTGGCATTCAGGTTTGTCGGGCGCTATCCAATCGATGGTCGCATATGTGGCGACAGGTATATTGATCTTCAGCTTTTTGAAAATACTTGGGGTTGGGATGTTCGGGCGTATCGTGGGCGTAATGGTCTTTGCATTTAACCTCAATATCCTGTACATGCAATCAACAGCCATGACTGAACTTTTACTTATCGGTACGATGATGGCCGGGACATATCAGCTCTTAATGTGGCACAAAGAAGAAACAATGGTGCGGCTTTTGCAGGCTGGATTCTGGGTGATGCTTGCGACGCTTATCCGCTATGATGGCTGGTTCCTGCTCGCTTTTGCTTTTGCGTTGATCTTTATTCATTCGATACGAAAGTTCGGCTATAAAACAACTGAAGGAATTCTCGTACTCTTTACAACGCTTGCGTCTTTCGGAATCGTGCTTTGGTTATTGTGGAATCTGATGATTTTCAAAGATCCACTCTACTTTGCTTTCGGACCATACTCAGCAAACGCACAACAATCACAACTTGAAGCGGCCGGTGTGCTCGAAACTAAACGTAATCTTCCATTCTCACTCCAAACGTATATTTACGCTATGATTTATAATTCTGGATTTTTCACTTTTATTCTTGGCATTATCGGTATGGCGATGTTCTGGTTTGATAAAAAGATCAAAGGTGAAATGCGTATTGCGGCGATTGCCTTGATGGCGCCGTTCTTTTTCAATATCGTCGCACTATTTCTTGGTCACTCAGTACTCTTTGTCCAAGGCTTGCATGGAAATTCATGGTTCAATGTGCGCTATGGTTTGATGATGGTACCAACAATTGCGATCTTCGTGGGTTATCTCGTCCATAGACTAAAATCAATTAGAATTGCTGTCGTGGCACTGCTTCTCTTTGTGTCATTCTTTACCTTCACCAATACTGATGCAGTGACAATTGATGATGCGGTTGTCGGTGCAAGTGGTAAAAATGTACAAGAAGTGAGTGGCTGGTTGATGGACAATGCGAAAGATAAAGAAGGCTATGTCCTTATCTCAGCTGCATCTCATGACGCAATCATCTTTTCATCTCAAATGCAGATGAAACGCTTTATCCATGAAGGTACGGGAGAATATTGGGACCAAGCACTTACCAATCCAACTAAATGGGCAAGGTGGATTATCCTGCGTACAAATGATCAAAATGATTCGACATTCCGTGAATTGCAGGATAACAAACAGTTCAAGAATAATTATACAAAAGTGAAGACATTACCATTTGCAGATATTTACGAAATCAAACCTGAATTCGTCAAAGATCTCAGGACACAACCGACGTTGGAATTGTAAGCGATTTTAAAATCCGTCATCCTGCTTGCCCGCCTCTGGAGGGGCGGCGTCCAGGATCTCTCATGCTACACCGGCAACTGATTCTGGACCCCGCCAGAATGACGAAAAGTAACTATCCCTGTGTTTTATATGAATTTCGATCCGTTATTGAGTATAATGATATGAGTGATGAAATTTACAAAGATAGAAGTTGTTGTTCTCCTCAGCCTGTTCGTTCTCGGTGCAGTAGCAACGCTTGTTTTTACACAACAAACAGGTATGCAGGAAGAGAAGCGTAAGCATTGGAAATTCCAATCAATTGATACGATGAAAAACTCCCGCGACCTCGCACGTGAAGAGCTGCTCGATCCAAATTTCCCTAAAGAGATTGAAAAGCAAATCGCAGATATCGCAGCAACTGGTGCGACACACGTCGCTATCGGTACACCGTATGATGACGAATTTTTGCCTGTAATCAAGCTCTGGACACGTACAGCGCGGCAGCACGATCTCAAAGTCTGGTTCAGAGGTAATTGGTCAGGTTGGGAAGAATGGTTTGGATACAAACGGATAGACGAACGGAAACATACTGAAAATACGCGGCAATTCATCCTCAATAATAGTAACCTTTTCGAAGACGGAGATATTTTCACCTCATGCCCTGAATGTGAGAACGGTGCAGGAGTTGAACTTGGCAATAATTTTTCCATCATTGAGTACCGCAAATTCTTGATTGAAGAATATACGGTGACCAAGGGAGCTTTTGCTGAAATTGATAAAGATGTCACGGCAAATTATTATTCAATGAACTTGGATATTGCTAAAAGCGTCATGGACCGTGACACGACAAGATCGCTTGATGGTGTCGTCGCGATTGATCATTATGTCAATTCACCACAGCAATTGGCTGATGATATTGTCGAGATCGCAGAACTAAGTGGCGGACAAGTTGTCCTGGGAGAATTAGGTGCACCAATCCCGGATATCCATGGTCCAATGAACGAAGAAGCACAAGCTGAATGGCTCACTGAGTCTCTCCGCCTTGTCTCCGAACTGCGTGAAGTCGAAGGGTTAAATTATTGGGTAAACAAAGATGGCTCAACCGCTCTTTGGAGAGTCAATGGCACACCAAAGCCAGCAGTGAATGTGATTACACAGTATTTTGGGGGGAAATAACCCGTTTCTTGTACTTTGTGCCGACAAAGTACCAAAGCTCTCAGTCGGGTATTGCGCTCGCTAAAAAATATTCTTCCATTCGCTATCACTCGGACTGCGCTCCGCTCCGCCTTTTCAGTTATTCCTTCTACGCCAAGGCTTCGTAGGACCGCTCATTACAGAATATTTTTCTTAACTGTGCGACCCCATGAAATGGGTAGTGCCCTTGTGGCGCTCATAATCGACTGACTAAAATAAATTATTAATAATAAAAGTATACGTTGGTAGCGTTGAACAAAGGGCGTGAAGCAATTATGGAATGAGTCGTCAGGGGGACCGCCGGCCTTGTGCCGGAGAGGGCAACGTTTCCCCCGACAAGCGAATGGAATAATTGTAACCCGACTTCACGAGCGGACAGAGTTTTGGTACTTTTGCGGCCAAAAGTACAGATGAATAATCTATATTAATATTTAAAATTAATCAATATAACACAAATATATCCATATCTAGCCTCGCATGTGAACTAATTAGAGTAATATAGTATTTCCCTATTGACAGTCCTATAATGTCGTGATACAATCCTCTTTACAATATATATGGGACGCATTAATCGTCTCAAAATATTATACTATGAATAACAAATCACTTATCGCATCACTAACCGGAGTAGCACTGTTTCTCGGAACAATCACACCCGCACAGGCGTACAATATGCCTGAATTCGGTTCATGTTTGAATCCCCAATGGTCAAAAACACAAGAAAACAAAGGATCAGATCATGGTGTTATCGGAGTCGGCACATATGCTGGAACAGATACTATATACGAATCAAATGGTAATGTTTTGCAATGTCTTACAACTGATACAGGAACAGGCTATCAAACAAACTGGCTGAAAGCGACAAATCTTTCAACAGATGAAATGAAAGAACTTGAATCAAAAGGGTGGATCTATGTCGCTCACGGTGAAGACTGGGGTCTAGAAAAATGCGTGTACATGGCAAAGAACGGAGATTACACATCAGCAGCTACATCTACTCCAACACCAGTAGCATCACCAGATGTTACACCAACACCAGCAATTGGAGGCTCAGATTCCACACCAACAACTAGTGAAAGTGCTAGTACTTCAGAAACACAAACATCAGTGCCGGTTCTCGGTGGATTAGCACCAACAGGAAACGCGCTGACGATCTACCTTGCAATACTTGCAGGAATAGCTTCAATCAGTACAGGAATCGTTCTACGCAAGTTCAGTAAATAATATTGCTCTTCCTCCTATGAAATTTCTCTCCATTTTCTTTTTCATCATTGGTCTTCTTTCATTGGCACTTGGTGGTTCTGAATTATATCTGCGGGAAAATCCAAGCCGTTTGGCTTTTGATAATTATACCTACGCGGTGGGAATGCCTAGCGCTCATAAAAATATACCTGTCAGAATTACAATTGATGCACTTGCGATTGATGCGCCGGTATCCCCTGTCGTTGTAGAAAATAACAAATGGCCTGTTACCGGTAAAGCAGCTTCATATCTTGCGGCATCTCCTATTCCGGGAGAAGCAGGAAACAGCATTATCTATGCTCACAATTGGAAGAATCTCTTCGCAAATTTGACAAATGCGCAAACCGGCGAAGAAGTTGTAATAACCTTTGCTGATGGGAGTAAAAAAACATTTGTCATCTCGTCAACGAGCACCGTCACACCTGACACATCATCTATTCTCGCCAATGCAAATGACACAAGAATCACACTCTACACCTGCACAGGATTTCTCGACACCAACCGCTTCGTAGCAGTTGCCACAGTAACAAATTAATAAACTAAAAATATCTTTCACAATAAAAGCCCCACATATGTAGGGCTTTTATTGTTTTTGTTATTGGTCACGCACTTATCGCAAGAGGTTTGATCCTGCTTGGTTGTTGAGTGCTACGTCTGCATTTGCAGACCCTGTGATGATAACGACATCACTGCCTGTGTTGAATCCGGCGTAGTTATTACCTGTTGTCAGATTATTGTAGACACTGTTCATAAACCGGTTTTCACTGTACTGTTTGTACGTTTCTCGGTCCATGCTACTGATATCGACATTTGCATCTGAGAAGGCTCCATTACTGCCTATACCGACACCTGCTGTGCCATTACTGCAGCCATTGACGCCGCTGAGCTGATTGACACCAGCTGCGTTTGCAATTTCTGTGTTTGATGACGCGTCACCTGTGATGATAGTCACACTACCACCTGTATTAAAGCTAGCATTGTTCCCTCCGGTATACGCGAGATTACGGATATCGTTTTCTATATCTGTATTGTTGCGTTGTGCAATATCGGTACTGCATTCGTTACTGACATTGACATCACTTGATGAGAATGCTCCATTTCCGTTAGCGTCGACCGCTGTTTGCGCAAATGTTTGTGTAACTGAACCGGCAGCGAGTAACGCACCTGTTGCAATTCCAATTGTTAATTTTTTCATTAAACTATTCATTGTTATTATTCACCCCCCCTCCGAAAAATAAACTTAAAACGTAAAATGTAAAACAAAAGTAACTATTACTTTTCAGTTTTTAGTTTTACGTTTAAGCTTTTTCCAACTATACATTTGTACGATAACCGAGTAAGGTGGATGAAAGATACGGACAATAATTAGGTAAGAGGAGTAGATCAATTAGCCCTTCTAGCCAGCCAAAGTAGAGCTTTTTGAGTAGTATATATAATTAGTGCGTTTAATGAAGTGGGTTATGTATACACTCATCTTGACAAAATGCACATTTAAATGTACATTTGTATTGGTATGGATCATATAAGTACAACCAATTTACGGACACAATCATCAAAGCTTGTTGCGACATTAAAAAAAGGTGGAGTTGTTTCTCTTATCCACCAGTCAAAAGTTATTGGCGTGATAAAACCAAAAAAAGAAGTAAAAGTTATCACAGCAACTGACATTGAAGAATTAAAAAAACTTGCCAAAGAACAAGATTTGCCAAAAATTTCCTACGATGAAAGAGAAAAAATATATAGAAAGCATCTTCTCGACAAATATGGCAAAGATATTTCTTGATACTAACTACTTCATTGATGCAATCCATAGAAAACCTGAGATTGAAATTCTTGAGTTTTATGTTAACAATAGTATTTATATATCCCCTCTTTCAATCCATATATATTGTTATGTATTTAAAATAAAAATTCCCAATGATAAATTGATTGTACAGAAAGCAAAATTTCAAATAGTAGAATTTACTGAAGATATCGCTGATAGAGCTTTGCAGGGTCCAACGAATGATTATGAAGACAATGTGCAACTCCATAGTGCAGCAGACGCAGAATGTGATTTATTCTTAACAGAAGATAAAGCATTACTCGCTATGAAATTCTTCGGTAAGGTTACGATAGATCAAAAGATATAACGTACGTTACTTATCTAAATATGGAGATTGTACATAGTATTCATTTTGCATAATGTATTCTTTTGCCACAGCTTCATAGTTAAGACCTGAACCCAATGAGAAATCTGAATCGTTAAAGTCTTGGTTGAAGAAGATGACTGCTTTGATGTTTGGATATTTTGGAAGCGTCGCGAGCGCTTCTTTGAACCATGCCGCTTTATCGCCACCTTTACTCACAGATGCTGTTTCGGCAAGCATGATTGGTTTACCCGTGATACTGAGGACATCATATGGTTCTTTAATAATTTCCTCAAAGCTTTTCCACGTTGTTTCGCTGTTTGATGCTCCCCAATTAAATCCACTGAATCCTACCCAATCGACGTATGCACTACCAGGGTAATAATCCAAGATTGATGCTGTGCTGCCCGTATTGTCTGTATTGTTTGGTGACCATAACCACACGACATTTGTGGCGCCTTCTTCTTCAAAGATATCATGGACATAGATCCACATCGCTTTATAATCTTCAGGCGTATTCCCATTGGCGTTCCCCCACGGATACCAATTCCCATTCATTTCGTGCGCAAAACGCAGATAGAATGGCTTTTTATAACGAGCTGCGTCGCGTGCCCATTCGCGTATAAATGGATCGTACTTACCTGAAGTTATCGCTTGTGGCGTGTATTCTGTTGTATTCGTTTTGGTATCTGTTTGGGCGTTCCATGGTTCCCATGTCACAATCGGTATGACGCCGTTATGAGTAAGTCTATCCATATATCGGTAATCCAATGTACCCTTACTGCCCCAATCCTGGTAATACATCGCAAGTGACGGGCTTTCATCAGTTGCTACATGGGTTTCTACCTTCTCCGGATGTATATTGTACGTCTCCTGATAATATCCATAATAGATCCCGTTACTTGGTACCAAATTTTCCGGTAATACTGTTTGTTTTACAGGTGCCGCAATTACCGATACTGACGTACCAGCTACACCACCCGCGAACGCCGCAATCATCGGTATGAGAATGAGCAAAATTGTTATGTATGTTTTTTGTATAGTGTTCATAGTTTTACGTAATATTTCTTTGGTGCTTTTTGCTTTGACAGGAGTAATTCAAAGTTTATATTTTTCACCATGTATGACCATTGAAATATCGCATACAGGAGTTGCACAAAGACTGTGACAAAGATACTGGAAAGTACGATGATCGATGCGTAATCCAATTCTATTTTTCCAATGTACGCGATCACATATGCCAACCATGCGTATGCAACCAGATACACTGTCGAAGCCAAAGTCACGAGCACATAACTCAATGAGACTGCGCCACTACTGCCTGTCGGTTTCCACTCATCCTTTTTCCCAAGTGCCAATGAAAGGAGTATATAGCTGTATGCCCACGTGACCGAGATAAAGGCAAGGATTGTACCCAATTTGGCCTTTGGAAAGACATACACAGACAGCAGTATAAGAGAGATAACAAGAGACGGCAGATAGTATAAGCCTACCCACATATCATGCATACCATTACCGTTTGCCAAAAGATAGATATTCATAAACGGGAGCAGTAACAGTACAGGATTTGAAATATAGAAAAAGAATCCTGACACAAATGGCAATTTACTTTTGAGTGGTACCTTGGATGTCCAGAAATCGCGACTTGTCAAAAGACTCATGCTCCCAGCACACCAACGGATTTGCTGTTTGAAAAAGCTATATTGATCAGTCGGACAAATACCTTTGGCTAAGATCAACGGCACATAAGTTATCTTCCAGCCTTTGGCGAGAAGCTTGAAGCCGGTCATGATATCTTCTGAATGTTCAATCTGCACAGTTCCACCTATCGAATCAAGAGCCGTTCTTCTATAAATTGCATTGGACCCGACACAGATACTTCCGTTCACACGACCCCATGCGTTCTGGATGATTTTGTAAAAGTATACTTGGATATTCCCCGCGCCATATTGCAACGGTGAAGCGTTGTGCATCTTTTTATCGGTATCAAAATATTGTGGTGATTGGATGATACCGGAATTTGCGTCACTCATATAGGGAAGCAGTTCAAGGATAAAGTCACGGTGCGGTCTGAAGTCAGCATCGAATATGATGATAAATTCACCTTTGGTCATACTCATGCCATATTTCAAATTACCCGCCTTTTTCATCTCTCCCCGATTCGGACGCACGAGATAATTGAAGCCAAACGTTGCTGCGAGCTTTTTTGCAGCACTACTCTCTTTATCATCAAGGACCGTGATAGTAACTGTTTCTCCATGTCTGTCCTGTAAATCTTTGACCCCTTCCCAGGTATTACGCAAGATATGGACATCTTCCCCACAGATTGGCAAAAGGATATCAATTGTTGGTGTTACAAACCGCTCTTTCCAGAAGCTTCGGATGAAGGTCTGATGTTTGGAGACATCAAAGTTCTTAAAGAACATATTGATCATCGAAGAAAAGCTCAGATATGTGGCGAGGAAAAGAAAGATTGCGCCAAATGGAAGAAGGACATATACTTGATATTGGTATGTCAGATAAAATCCGTAAAGGACCGACACCCAAGCTGCGACACTCAGAAAGCTAAGTATCTTATACATGACAGAGACTCTCTGTGTATAGAGATATTTTTCGGCGTATGCAACTATTGGTAAAAGTGTATTATTCATAACCTTATAGTAATTATTATAGGTCTTTATAACGTGTTTGTCAAGAGGCTGTAGTCATTCGTTAAATACCACTAAAAACCCGTCATTCTGGCTTGCCTGCCCGCCTATGGAGGGCCCAGAATCAGTCTGCTGTTTAAACAAATATAGAGTAACCTAAATAGTTGTAATATCATTGTATTATGGGCTATTATAAATTATGGTTTTTTATGGCAAAAAATCATATTACTACAGATTTCGCTCGTTTTCAGGCAACTTGGTCCAGGTTGGTATCAAGCGCACCATCGCCGTCCTGACCAGTCGAATCCAAAGACGTTTTTACAAGCCTCCTCTCATTCTTCCCCGAAGTCCCCAAGCTGCAAAAGACTGCAGCGCTCATTTCGATGAACTGGACTATTTTGGTGGATTTAGAGGGCAGGGTAACCAATGTGCTCCATGATGGAAAGCTAGATGTATCCGAGTACAACAACCAAGGAGTAATCCTCACCGGCACCCACTCCCCCTGTGCTGGGACAATGACACTAGATGATCCGAGGAACATCACGACAACAGATTAGCTAGTCTTGTCATTGCGAGGAGGAACGACGAAGCAATCTCTACTAGTAAATTCAAAGAGTTTTAAAACACGTACTAATTACTATTCGTAGACACCATATGGAGAAGTAATGACTTTGGCATTCTATCATTTGGTTTTAGATTCTTTGGAATATCTTTAATTGCCACATCCTTATGATAGGATTTAAAGACCAAGAAGAATTCAGCCCACTCTTCTGTCAGACTTCCATCAGCATTGATAAAATCTTTTTCGTACGCATCAAAGTTAGGAACAGCAGCCAAGTAATCTGATGCGGGTGTTATTGGTAATAATTGTATACCGTAAATCATATTAGTTTCTTTACTAAACCAAGTCGCAAAATCAACTTTCCCACCCCATACGATTGATGCAATCTTATACTTATATGGCTCTTTGTATATATCTGCTGTGTCAAACCAGTAATACATTGTAGAAACAACTTCAGTGTTATAAAGATATAAGCCTGTATTTTGCAATGCTACGTCATTGGTTTGTTTTCCCCAAAGATAAATACTGTACCATGCATTAATTGCTTCAGAAGTTGACTCCTGATTGTTGCCATCGCTTGCATCACCATAACCATCTGCCCATGAATGTCCTTCATACGTATCAAAGTTTCTTATATATGGATATTCATCAGACGACCTATCGGTATTTGCAATATCATTTACCATTGCACCGACATTCTCTTCTATAGTGCCTTTTTCTTTCACATCTTCACCCAACAGGATTGCCCCCATTCTGATGTAGTATCCATAATGAAAGTGATGATCATTGAGTTCATCATTACCGAATTCTGGTTTTAGTGAAACGAAACTATATTTTGCATTATCATACTTGTAATACTTTAAACTGTCGGTAAAGATTGGGGTGACGTATGATACAAGTTTTTGTTTTTCTTGTGTTAAGCCATACACTTCTGCTAATTGAATCAATGATGTCACTTTCCCAAACCATGTTCCAAGAAAATAATTTTTACTGTCAGGCGCTTTTTCTTTTAATTGTTGTTCAATATCTTTTTTCAACTGAGCTTTAATTTCTGATTCGTTCGTTGTGGCTTTGATAAACGTTTGGTTTGGAATAATTGCCGGAATAGATGTTGTAAATGCATTCAAAGCAACAAGCTTTGCTTTCCCCCGAAGAGTAGTATATTCACCAATTGGTGTAACTTTATTTATTAGATTATCAAATTGATGTGGTAATAACGTCGTCAAAACTTTGTCATTATTTGTACTATCAAATGTGTACGTTGTATTAAGTTCCTTACTGTTTATTTCCTGACTTACTGAAGTATTAGTAACTTCAGTATTTGCGTATTGTAAAAACGTATCTATATTTTCTGGTTTATCTACCAAAGAAACAACTATTTTTTTGGGTTGCACAATATCAATACCTTTGGATGAATATTTTATTTCGCGCTCTTGATCAAGTGACACCAAATAATATTTTTTATCCATTCGCAAAACTATATTTTTTGTTTTTGTATTTTTTGATTCTTTTGTAAGTTCGTTGGGTTGGTAAAACTTTATTGCATTTTTACTGGTAATCTTTATGTTTGATTCTGTGTTTGCATTGATCACAAATGAGGGAGCACCATGCATGAGATTGACACTAAACTCATCATTTTTAACTGATTTTAATTGCAACTGCACATTCCAATCACCAATTGCAGCTATCTTTGGTCTGTTGATATTACTTTCAAAACCAATCAGTATATCTTCAGTAAATGGTGCAAAAACTGTTTTGGCTGATGATGTAATTTCAGGATACGAAACACTTAATCCATTTTTTTCTATCTTATACGCAAGTGGATATGCATACATTGGATTTGATGGAAAACTTTTATAGATGGTACTATACCATTGGTTGGAGTGAATTGGGTTCAGAGAATGTGACGATGCAGTAACTGATTCTTTTTCGGTTTGTGGTTTGTTTGTAAACGATCCTTGAACAATTGCTTTTTCTTGCATAGCATTATTTAATAACACAATAGATAGTACTATTCCAGTTACTCCAATTAAAATAAAGCTTAAAAGTTTAGGTTTACTATTAGTCATGTGCATTAATCTACGGAGAGTATTTTTGACCAAACGCCATTGATTACATCAAAAGGTTTGCTCGTAAATTCTTTCTTCTCATCAAGAAGAAGAGTCATTTCTTCATTATGAAGGAGGTTCTCACCATCATCTTTATTTTTTAACGTGAAAAACACACCAATCTTACTTTCTTTATCATCAGGATTAATTTTTTTGTCCGGGCTAAGATTTGAGAAATTTAGTTCGACAAATTGGCTGAGTCTTTCACTATATGCAGTAATAGAATCGAGATTCATTACTTGTTTATACTCTTGATCTGAAAGTTCAATATAAAACCTTGTATCTTCATTTGTATAAATTGTATAGAGCCTATCGGATGGATTTACTGTTTCACCTTCAGAATAATTTACTTCAGAAACATAGCCAGATACTGGGGAAACAATTTCTAATTGCTGTGCTGCTTGTGATGCAACTGCGAGTTCTGTTTTTGCAGATAGATTGTTGGTAGCAGCTGATAACACTTTTATTTTGCTATCTAATTCTGGATTGATTAATTCTACGATCTTGTCACCTTCTTTTACTTTTTCGCCTTCGTTAAAATATATTTTTGAAACATTACCTCTTGCTTCAGCAATAATGATTGAATCTTTCTTATCAATTGTTCCAACAATAACTCCAGTAGCATTATTATAATCTGTCATTTTCTTTGACAAAGCATATGTGGAAATCCCAAAAGCCACAATCACAACGAGTGCAATAATTGAGATATTTAATAATGTAACAACAAATTTACTCATGACTTTTTTGATACTCCGTGAAATATAAAAAGGAACAGAACATAAGAATTTAGTAGAACCCAAAATGTACTTACGGCTGTTGTCACTACATCATTAGGGTTATACCATCCTACCACAACAGCAAGAATTGACAAAACTATTATTAACACATGCGGCCAAATATCACTCATCAGTAAATAAACACTTTTACTTTTTGATTCAGTTGCTACCCATTTGTAGTTATTTTTTAGAGCTACAGAAACGAATGCTTTCAAGTATGGAGCAAAACTTGCAGCAGATGTACTTATCGTTGACATCTTTATCGTTCCAAGCAAAAACCATGGCAAGAAGTAGACAGTTATAAAGTATGGGATGTAATGAATAAACCAATTATTACTATTAGTAATATCCATAGGATGTAAGCCGAAGAGTAAATAAATAATTGGGAACAATAGAAAAATTAATACTGTGAACGCACTGAAGTAATGTATGTTTGAGAAAAAATACTGTAGCCGTTGATCTAGAGTAAGCTCTTTAATAAATAAGGGATTGTGTGTAAAAAACAGTGAAAATCCTCCTCTACTCCATCTATTTTGTTGTCTAAAGAATGATCCAATTGTTTCTGGTGCGACACCTTCTGCCAAGATCTTATTATAAAATATTGTTTCCCATCCTTTCTCATGCAAGAGAATTGACGTCCATATATCTTCTGAGTGATCACGTAATGCAACTCCTCCGATGTCAGTTAACGCAGACCTTCTATAAATCATGTTCGTTCCAACACAAAAAGCTGAATTATAACTATTCTTTGCAGGTTGTACATATTTATAAAATATGTCTTGGGCTTGTGCTGTACCAGATGCAATATAATTATCTGTATTGATAAAATGCTGTGGTGTTTGGACAAGTCCGACTTTTTCATTTTCGAAAAATGGTAAGAGCTCAGTAATAAAGTTTTTCTTTGGTACATGATCAGCGTCAAATACTGCTACATACGTTCCTTTGCAGAACTGTAATCCATGATTGAGATTACCTGACTTTGCATGTCTTTTATTTTCTTTTGGCCTGGAGATGTAATGAGCTCCATGTTTTTCAGCCAATGCTTTTACTTCATCTGAATGTCCATCGTCCAAGATATAGGTTTTATGTGGATAGTCCATTGCTATAACATTAATGAGCGTTTTCTCAACAACTTTAATTGCTTCATTTGCTACAGGCATCAACACATCTACAGTTGGCTTTTTACTTTTTACCCAAGCATCTCGATAGCTGTAATCTTTTTTGAAATGTTGTGGTTGGAAAAGATCAAGTAAGATTGTTAACCAAAGAGCTGAAACGATAGAAATAGCAATGATATCTCCAGTTAACTGAAAAGCATATAAGAAGAGATTTCCTGCATTTGCAGGATTGAATACATAGGTAGCGTAGAATAAAATTGTAAAAGGAGAAACAATAATAAATAATAATGCGGAGTTAGGTATGTAGTGTGTTTTAATTGACTTCATGCTTCTCCTTTCTACCGACCTTTTCAACAAGTCTATATATTAGTAGTGATGCGCCGGTAAAAAATATTAAGAATAAAGATACATAATGACTGATCGGCCACGTATGCTTCAACACGAGTGTCCCGCCATTTGTATCTCTGACATCGACCAACATGAAGTTGGGTCCAAATGATGAGACTGAGACTTCTTTATCGTTGATATATGCTCTCCACTGCGGATCATAACTTTCATTAACGAATAAATATGGTAACGTATTACCCGATGGGATTGCAACATTAACTTGATCATTTGAAGGATAAATAACATTTACAGGTTTACCAGACTGTTTAAATTCAGACATATATGTATTGACTAACTCGTCTAGTTGTTTTTGATCTTTGTTACTGAGAATATCTACTTCTTTTGGGAAATGTGGGAGTTTTAACGAGTTTTCATTAACAAGAAAAGCATTGGTAATTTCCCAGTTCATTTTTATATAATTAAAATCTTCATATTTTCCTTCAATTAGTTTAACCTGTTTAATATTTTCTTTATTGTTTTCTATAAATGATTTACCAAGTAAATTGTCATTATTTAATAAAATATATTTTGTACCTGTTAATTTTAAGTAATTATTTATAGTCTCTGTTGAAGATAAGGTTAAATTTTGCTCTTGGTTTGTATAAAGTAAATGCTGAGTTAGTCTCTGAGCAACTGAATTAGGTTCTAAATGCGCCATATAAGAGTAAGGAGAACTAACATCAGAATCAGCATAATAACTTGAAGATCCAATGTATGGACTCCATACTTTACCTTCCGTGAATGGTTCAGGAATGTTATGTTCATAAACAGACTTGATCGGATCATTGACTTGATATTGGGGAGTAGGCGAATAAATTGTGGCATACCAAAGATTATCTACAAAAGCGATTGTCAAAAATAATATTAGTACCAATTTAACTATTAGAATCTTTGACTTAACTATGTATTCAATTAAAGATGCAATCACAAATAGCATACTAATACCAATGAAGAAAACACCTCTTGGAAATTGAGTTTGTGATATAAAATGTGGAAGCTCAAATTGTACTCCAACTATGACGAGTAATAAGTAAAGAGATGCAAAGATATATAATACTTTCCCCCAACTTAAATTAGCTGTATTTTTAAAGAGAACAAGTATAGTAGTTGCAAATAACAATAATATAGTTAAATTTAATCCGTAAAATTCATATGTCTGTAAAGCAAGAGCCAAAAACTCTCTCGTTGAATAATAACTATGAGGAAAAGTATAGTTGCTTACTTGAAGTAACGGTAACCAAAATAACGATGAGGTAGCTAAAATTATTAAAAACTCAATTAATATACTTTTAGATAAAACTGTTTTATTTGAAAGAATATTTCCTAAAAGCCATAATGCAATTAATGAGAGGCCTAAGATTGGATGTATGTAGAATGATAATCCAATACTGTACACAAAGAATAAACTTATTTTATTGTTATAATATAAAATCCATAAATATATAAATAGAGGAGAAAATGTAAAAGCAAACATCAATGAATATTCATTAACTCCTTGCCAAAATTGAGCAATACTTAAAGACAATAATGAAATTACGAATGCTGTAAATGTTCCAAAATTTAATAAGCGCATTATTATGTAAATAAATACTCTTAATAGTACAAATTGAGCTACTGTAAGATAAATCATCGCAGTAGTAATAGATAATCCAAATGCTTTAACTACAAATAATGTAATTATGTGTGGTACAAATTGGTAAGAGTTCCAAATTGAAATTCCATTTGACCAGTTGTGTATCCATGAAGTGTATCCGTATTGATCTAAAATCTGTATTCTAAATGCATGCGCCATCCAGTCTTCGTATCCAGGGCTTAAAATTTCACCTTGCAAAAGAAAAGCAGAGATTGAGAAGGATATGATGATGAGGACAGCAACGAGAAAGATATCTAACAGATATTTTTTAATTATACTTGACATAAGGCAGACTTTTATAAACTTTAGTTCACTTAATTAACCACAGACTCTAGCATATCAAATTACTACTAAATATACTAATCTATAACATGCTTGAGGCTAAAGTGTCTAGAGGGGTGATAGTTATATAATAATTTATGAGAATTTTCTTCATCTAGCGTATGACAGCATTTAAATCGTCTAGATTGTATTTTCCACGACTGTCACCTTTTGGAGAGAAGCCGAAGGAATTGTCTTCTTTGATTGACCAATTCCATACCATGCTTCCACTATATCCCATGTTTCTAGCAGAGGACGAAATGTCTTGTAATGTTTCGAGTGGTTCTTTGCCGTATGGTTTGGTGTTTTTGGACACGCCGAATTCCTGAAGTAAAAGAGGTTTGCCTGCCCTGTCAGCAATACCTTTTTGTGTTGTCAGAAATGTCTTTACAGATGCAGGAGATGTGAATAATAACTTCTCCTTATCATACAAGTATACATGGACAGAACAGATATCGATATTTGGCTCGGCACATAACAGAGTATGACCCTCGTTGGTATTTGAACTTGTTCTTTCCGTACCGATAGTAAGCATATGTACATTATCAAGCGTACGAATGTATGTCGTCATCTCACCTAACCATGGCTTGATGACTGATTTATCCTTTCCATCGATACGAGGTTCATTCATAATATCCCAGGCAAGTATTGCGGTCTCCTGCGCATATGTTTTGTGGGTTAGTGTATTTTGTCTTGTCATAACATGATTTATATAATTTTTAAATAATGCTTTTGCTGCTTTATCAGTATAAAATGCATCTGTTTTACCCTTTGGGTTTTTTCCTATCCATCTGAGATATTGTTCTTTCCCGCCGTATTCAGGCCAGTTATTGATCAACACGGGAATTACCTTCATATCATATTGTTTGGCAAGTGCAAAAATAAGATCTGTGTTTTGCAATCTTTCTTCATTGAAGCTTCCAGCTGTTGGTTGAAAACTGTCTTTCGTCCCTTCTCCAAAAAACCAAAACCGCACAGTATTGACACCTGCCATGTGAAGATCATCAAATGTACTTCGTATCTCATCCTCACTTCTATATGCCAAATCGTACGAGTTAACGCCTTTAATAACAAAATCTTCTTCGCCAAAAACAATTTTTTTCTCCTCAATCCCAAGCACATAATCCCCCCGTTCTTTTAATGTAAAGATAAAAGCGTGATTTCCAGCATAGACTTGTTTATATTTTTTAAGAAACTTTTTTTTATCTTCTTTTAACGTATGATTGTACACTGATTCTCCTGTATCGCCATTGGCCATGACGACCCATTTGACGTGTTTTTCAGGGGCATCGAGGGTCTCTGCCCACATGTCACTCGCACCCTCATGAACAAATTGTTTTAACGGATGACCGCTGACAAAAGCAACTGAATTAAAAAATGAAGTTGATAAGAGAATCTTCTCATCATCCTTGACACGGTTTTTGAGCTCGCGGCCGATATCATAATTATCAAACGAACTTGAACCAATTGTTCCGTCAATAACATTGATCAAACTATGTTGTGACATGACAAAGGTTTGTATGACGATAAGTGCTACAACACCGACAGCCGCAGTTCTATGCACGCTTGCAAGCACTCCAACAAAAACAGCCACAAATGGGAGCGCATAGATACCGTAGCGCACATTAAACCATTGTGCAGAAGGATTATTTGCTGTGTCCAAACCTAATTCAGGAACAGTAATAACCGAAAAACCGAGATATAAAGCAAGTATATTAAAAAATATCGGAGTAAATAAAAATGCAGTAATTAAAAATTTAAAAAGATTTTCTTTTGTCTTAGTAATAAAAAAATAGGAGAGTGAACCAATTATGCCAACGAACAGCATAAGTATACCGATATTACCTACCATTGAGTACCAATAGGCTTTTATTGCAATGAGTATATTATGTTTGGTAACGAGTCCTGATTGTGCTTCAAGATTACTTTGTTGCGAATGTGCTGAATACGGGCCTGTGGCAAAATAAATGATATTATCAAAAATAAGATAATTCCACAAAAGCCAGATAGCTATCCCAAAGATCACAGGAAACGCAAAAACAGTTGTCTTTGCAGCGGCTTCTGAAAAAGCTCTCTTTTTATAAAACCACTCATAGGACATAATCAATATCCCTTCACAGACCACAACGAACCATCCATCATAGCGGGTGAGCACTTGTAATGCGCCGAATAATCCAAGCAGTAACAGATATTTTGGATTATCTTTTACGACATAGGCTGTAAAAGCCAAAGCAGATAATACAAAGAATGAAACATAAAGTGATTCGGTAAGCGGAGTTGCTTGTAAGTATAATATGTTTAGGTTAAGCGCAAAAGCTGCTGCGCCGATCATTGAGGCCCAAAAATTACTTGTGATGTACTGTACTATTTTAAAGACACTCAACGTCGCAACAACATACCCAATCATCGAGAAAAGACTCCCAGCAAATCCACTATGCCATGACCAATTATCCCAGATCAATGTCATCGCAAGCAGATGTGGGACAGGAAGCCAGACTCCTCCGAGTTGCGAAAAACCTGGTTGGATATTATCAGTAACAAATCTGGCAATGTTCAAATGTGACATCGAATCGTTATACGTAATTGCTAGACCATTAAGATAATAATAATACCAAGATAAACCACTCAAGCATATAACGGTAAGTATTCCTACATACGTTAGAACTCGTTTTAAAAATTTTATTGTCAATACATTTTTCATAGTTAGGTTATTGCTCCTTTGGGAATTGCGTTTTGATCAAGATGCAATCCATGCTTGGTTTTACGCCACATGTGCGGCCTCTGTATCAAATCAATGAGTGCGATAATTGCACTAATACTGATCATCAACCAATACACCGGCGCCAAAAAACTGACGAGAATCAAACTCCATTGCCTCCTTTTTAAAGCACCCATCATGTAAAAATAAATATATAAAAAATTCCCTGCAAAAAGACAAATAATTCCGAGGTAAAAAATAAATGAAGGGAAAAGAGATTCAATAAATGCACCTGATTGTCCTCTGAATGCGAAGTACACGAGTGTCAGTATCCACATGAATGGATTGACGAACATCGAAAGCACTTTGCCTCCGATGATAATTTGAAATGTCAAAATATGAGGGTTTAGAGGATTTAAAAAATAACTGTCCATGCCCCGCATATGCACAAGATATGTTTGCATATATCCCTTGATCCAACGAGAGCGCTGTTGGAACCAATTCATCAGATCACTATTGGCTTCCTCAAGCGTGGTCGAATCCAAAATTGCAGTCTTGTAACCATTCTTGAATAATCTCATTCCTAAATCTGCATCTTCTGTAACATTAAAAGGATCCCATCCATTAAGTTTTTGTAAATCGCTAATTCTGAAGTGATTTGATGTGCCACCTAGAGGTATCGGTGCATTAATCGATTGCAATCCTGGAAGAATGAGGTCAAACCAGAGGGAATATTCAACTGAAAATAAGCGGGTCAAGATATTCTGATTGGGGTTATAAAAATTAAGCTTTGCTTGTATACACACAATGTCACGCGGCAACGTGTGAAACGCAATGAGGACCTTTTTTAATTGCTGTGGATCTGGCACATCTTCAGCATCATAAATGACTGCGACATCTCCTTTTACTTTACCTAATGCATAATTAAGTGCTTTTGGTTTTGTTTTGGGAAATGAGTGAGGAACCACAAGTATTGAAAAATACTCAGGGAGGTTTTGTTTGTTCGCTCGTTCTATTGTTTCTTTATCATCTTCTTCGAGTAATAACACAGCCTTTAATCTGTCTTTGGGATAATCTAACGCTTGTATAGCTTTCACAAACTGTGGCAATATTTCCCATTCTTTATAGAGTGGACAAAGAACCACATATATTGGTAATTGGTATGCATGCAGTGCAGCAATATGTTTGTTCGCTATTTTTATTTCAGGATTTACCGTAAAACTCCGTATCATCAAAAAGAGATTAAAGAGTAAATCAATAAAGTAAAAAATCGTCAGTGCACTGACCGTCACAATGAGCGTCGTGTGCCAATTTGTCGTGATTGTGTAGATATACGCGGTTACAAGAATAATGAGTACAACAAATTGGAGAAGACTAAATCGTACAAGAGCAGTATTCTTCCAATGTAAAGATGTGTGCGGTACAAATTTTTTCCCTTTGTAATGGAATCCTTTTCCTTCAATTTTTTCTTGTTCAATTGAGAAGGCTTCAATTTTCTCGTTGAAGTTAAACATCAGCAGCAAATACAAACGTATCGACGGCTAGCATATCAAATTATCACTAAATATACTAATCTGTAACATGCTCAAGGCTATTCTAGCTACAATGGTTATAGTTATGTAATGTTATACAAGAATACTATGAACACATAACGTATGCGATGGTATATACCAGAACCAGGTTCGTACTAGGTAGACAAGCGGGGATTCGATGGTAGAATGGGATTATGAATCCTACACTTACATTCACCGTCTCCGAATATATCGCTACACTCAATGCTGCACTCAAAACGCTTGAAGCGCATGTCGTTGGTGAAGTCATCAAGGTTATCGTTTCGTCCCGTGGCCATGTCTATTTCACACTCAAAGATCGCGACCAGGATGCGGTGATCGATTGTGTCATGTGGGGGTATAACTATAAAGTGAATGGTGTGCAATTGGAGACCGGAATGGAAGTGCAAATTGGAGGTTCGTCGCAGATGTATGCTCCGACTGGACGGATCAGCTTTCATACCAAAACCCTTGCGCTTGTCGGTGAAGGGGCATTGAAAAAGGCATATGAGAAGTTGAAAAAAGAACTTGCAAGCCAAGGCTTGCTCGCTGAGGAACGCAAACGCCCTCTCCCCGCTTTCCCCAACCACATCGGTATCATAACCTCGCGACAAGGCGCTGTCATCCATGACTTTTCCAATAACCTCGGCACCTGGGGATTTGCGCTCAAATTTGTCGATTCACGCGTCGAAGGCAAAGAAGCGCTTTTTGATCTGTTGCAAGCCATGAAAACGCTCCGAAAACAAAACCTCGATGTCCTCGTCATCATGCGTGGTGGCGGCTCGATGCAATCACTTGCAGCTTTTGATAACGAGTCTGTTGTCCGTGCAATTGCTGATTTCCCCGTCCCAGTCATCGCGGCGATCGGTCACCATCAGGATGTCCCACTTGCCGCCCTCGTCGCCGATCATGCTCCGTCCACACCCACGGCCGCGGCCCATTTGGTAAGTAGCTCATGGGACCAGGCTGAGAAAACACTCACAGCAAGTACCCAAACAATCTTCACAAAATACCGTGAACGCACACACCAGATCGCGCTTACACTCCAGTTGCGCCGTGAATCAATTGCTGAGAAATTCTCAGAATTTATCAAGATCTTTACCCAAGCCTCCGCTCATATCAGAAGGGCCATCACACGGCTTGAAGAAACAACACAATTTCACCATGCATCCGTCGCTTCAACAGGAGCGCATCTGACAAATGGCTACAGTAAAGCATTGCTTGCCACGCAACACAATACAGATCTGCTTTGGCATGAGCGCATCAAACGTTCATTCATCGTCATCCAAAGCGCACAGTCCACAACTCTTGCGCATTGCGAACAAATCATCACACTCAACAACCCTTTACGTCTGTTACAACACGGCTACAGCATCCTCAAAAACGGTGGTAAACTTGTAAAACACACAGAAGATGTTACAATTGGAGACAGTATACAAGTCCTCGTCGCAGATGGGATAATCCATTCAAAAGTGACGGACACAAAACGTACCAAACACACAACATAATGGATAAAAAAACCAATCTCAGCCAAAATCTCACCAAACTCTCAGACATCGCGGCATGGTTTGATGAGCAAGCAACAGTTGACGTCGAAGAAGGCCTCGTCAAAGTCAAAGAAGCCGCCATCCTGATCAAAGAAAGCAAACTCCGGTTGAAAGCGATTGAGAATGAATTTGAGGAAATCAAAAAAGATATTGATACAGAAAGCGATCCAACTGATGCTTCAGAACCAACCAAAGAAGAACCAAAAAAAGAAACCACCCAACCCACCATCGACGAAATCCCTTTCTAAAATCTAACTCCACTGTTATACTATATATATGAGTTTATTAGGTGGCATTCTCGGACATGCAAGTGCTGTGACACAGGAGGAGATTGAAAAAGATGTCTCACCTGTGCTTATTGATAAAGAGCAAATTGAACACGCATACAAATTGGTTCGTGACCTTTTTATTTTTACCGATAAAAGACTGATTCTTCTGGACAAACAAGGTATTACGGGCAATAAGAGAGAATACTTTTCAATCCCTTACAAACACATAAGCCATTTCAGCATTGAGACATCAGGTCATTTTGATATGGATTCCGAACTACGGATTTGGCTTATCGGTCACACAGTCCCTTTCAAGAAAGAATTCAAAAAAGGAGCCAATATAGAAGAAGTCCAAAAAACCCTCGCGACATATATCTTAAAATAAGAATTTTCTAGCTTTCAAGTTGGAGTCAGATTAAAACCGCAAATTGAGACTGAACCAACCACACAATAATACTGTAGACGAAATAGAATAGCTGATACCTCCCAATTGGAATTTGTTTTGTTTTGTATTTAAAATGAAAATAGACGAGTATAAAAATAAGCGGGAAAAAGAGAAAGAATAGTTGATTGTAGAGGACGATAGTTGTTATCCATGCCACGGCAAAAAGAATGCTTAAGATATATTCTGAAACTTTTTGTCGTTGTATATGCCTCTTATAAAATGCTGTACTCAAAGCACCAAGAGATGCAGACATAATGATTAAAGACGCGGGAACAGATAATGGCGGAAAGTGCAATAATAAAGCCACATAATAAAATTTAATCGCGTAAATAATAAAAATAATAATTAAATTCAGATAGGGACGATTTCTTAATCTGAAGGGTTCGACACTATAGAGGATATTACACGCGTACATTATAAGAAGTAGCATTACAGACCGCGGATCGATCCAATACGAAAGCCCAACACCAATACTTATTGCGGTGCATGCAATTATCCAAAAAAGGCGCGCTCTCTTAATATGTGTGTAGAGGTTGGATTTTTTATGTTTGGTGTCTTCATGCCGATCTATATAATCATTCAAAAAATATATTGGAGCATAACCAATAAAGTATGCTATGAGTCCGAGAAGGAGTTGCTGTAGTGAAATCTGATGGCCTGCGATAAAGAAAATAGCAAAATAGAGCCCAAAATAAAGATAAATATTTCTCGATAAATGACTGACGAATTTAATTTCTTTCACGATAGTAATTAGTACTATAATTATACCATGATTTCCAACCAGAACCAGGTTCTGACTAGGTAGACGAGTCGGGAATTAATCCATACTTGGAGTGGGATACAGATTAACGGGAAGAACCGCTATTGTCCGCGAATATGACCAAACGTTTCGTATAGCTTTTCTTCGCTTCGTCCCATACACCATCGCAGGTAATCAGATTCACATGAGCACTATCGCTTTGACTGAAGACATCTTCTGCATACCCGGGATCGTAGAGTCTGCTCTTTCTGACAATAAAAGTAATCATAACGCCTCTATCATCTTCTACGTAAAACCTATCTCCTTCTTTCAGCTTGTACAAATCTACAAAAACACCAGCTTTTCCATCCACGCCAGAAACATGCCCAGATATAACTGCACTTCCCCGCTCACCCGGCCGCGGTCCGAGAGCGAACCATCCTGCATCCAACGTGTCCGTCGGGACTTCCATATCACCCGTTGCAGTGACACCAACATTTTCAATGTTCGTATCAACATTGATCTTTGGAATTTTAATACGCACTGGAAAACCTGGTTTTTCAGTTTGTGTACCTTTTGCTATTTTTTGTTTTGCATTAAACGTATTTGTCACGTTATTCTGTTCTATATGGACTAGAGAGATAGCGCTGGCAACAAGGATAAAGAGGCATAGTACATAAAGTACATGTACCAATTGAAATTTTCTATGAGGTTTCACTGAACGTTTGTAGGCTTTCACTATTTGACTGATCCGCTTTGCTTCCTATACAAGTATGTGAAGAGTATTGCTGCTCCGAAAATGCCTCCTACGGGCAAATACCATTGTGAACTGTCTCCTTTGGATGCAGCCATTCCGGTGTTTGGTAAACCAGGTCCTCCGACAAATTTCGACTCGCCATAGACACCAATCGCGCAATCATTTCTAGCAGCTACCTGAATCCAGATGGGTTGATTCGCTGGAAGATTATTAATCGTTGTCGAGAAACCTGTCACGTTTGTATTGTAGAGCCAATTGCCATTGGTGAGACCATAGCGGACGTTGAAATTGTTTATTCCGGCATATGGTCCCCATTTGAGAGAAATACTTGTAGGACTCACTCTTCTTGATTCGAGAATGATTGGGATGGTGTTGATAGGAGCGGAGGTACAAACTCCACCCGTTGATGGAGCGCTGGATACCGAGCTTGACGTATTGGTGGCAGCACATGATTGCTTTATGACGGTGGTATTGTTCAACGTCACAGCTCCATCTCGTGCAAGTAATCGTCCATTGACAGTCGAAGTGCCATTATCAGTAATTGATGTTAATGCAAAGAGATTACCTACTAGTGTCGTGGAGGTGCCAAGTGTAGCGGATGATCCGACTTGCCAGTAGACGTTGCAGGCTTGCGCTCCATTGGTCAGAACAACCCGGCTTGAAGAAGCGGTAATCAAGGTAGATGCCATTTTAAAGATAAAGACTGAATCGGAATTTCCCTGTCCATCAAGTGTCACAGTCCCGGTTAGATCAAACGTTCCAGCGGCTGAATCATAAACGCCATCGGTCAATGTAGCTCCTCCAAGCTGTGTTGCTATCGTTGCCGTGGTCGGTCTGTTTGCGGCGTCATTATATGCTGTAACCAGATCGTTTTTGGCAGTAATCAATAACCCGGCGTTTGATTGAAGACATGCTGTGCTCCCTCCGCCTCCACCGACGTAACCGCCATTGGTGTCATAGATTGTCCCAGTCATTTCACTACATGTTAAACCTGTTATCGAAGCGCCGCCTGTAGGACTCAAACCCACATCGCCAATAACAACCGATGTTCCTGTATCAGAGATGCCGGATCCTGCGAGAACTGCAAAGTTATCTGCACTCAACAGACTGATTCTGGCTTGTGCTGCTTCAACTTGTGTGGGCGACATATAAATGAGTGTGACAAACATTAGAAGAGGGATAAATATAAGGAGGGACTGAATAATTTGTATCTTACGCAAGAATTTCATATATTGCTGTTCTCACTACATTCTATGCTTTCGGTCGGTGTTCCACGGATACAAACTGTCAATCAAATGGTACATAAATGTAACCTGTATCTATCAAAACAGCTCTATATTGATATGTCAACAACGAACATGTGTTTTTAACCGCATTGAAAATAAAAACGCCCCACCCGGACTAAATCGAGTTGGGCAATGGGAAATACGCATAAGGGGTTGCCTTACTGATTAAGCGTATTTGTTGCACGAACCTGGTTCGTGCTAGGTAGACGAGTCGGGAGTGTGTGCTTATTTTCTCCTGCTATAATGATCCAGTACAAACTATGAATCATAAAAATGCATTCAATGAGGAGAATACTCTATGAATCCTAAAGGTAATGGACTTGGGCGGTCTATGCGGTCGTTCACACAAGATGATTCGGTCAAAAATAGGAAGATTTCCTCAGGGACGAAGAAGCGGATACTTGCTTTTGCAGCTCCATATAAAAAGCTGCTTATCTTCTTTTTTCTCATGGTGATTCTTTCGGCCGCAATTGGCGCTGTCAATCCGCTGATCTTTCGTGAGATTATCAACAAAGGAATCCTCGGACAAAACGCAAATATCGTCATCCAATTTGCCCTCATTATCGCAGGACTGGCTGTCGTTGATGCAATCACATCTCTTATCCAACGCTACTTTTCCTCCCGCATCGGTGAAGGACTTATTTATGATATGCGCACCCAAGTCTTTGCCCATATCCAGAAAATGCCGATTGCTTTCTATATGCGGACCCAAACAGGCTCTCTCGTCAGTAGGCTTGATAATGATGTGCAAGGAGCGCAACAAGCTTTCACAAGTGTCCTCTCAACAGTAGTTGGCAATGTCATCAGTGTGATTCTTGTGCTGATCGCGATGTTCATATTATCTTGGCAACTGACACTTGTTTCACTTCTGATGCTTCCCCTCTTTGTTCTCCCCGCC
>JACDET010000042.1 GCA_013816255.1 Candidatus Levyibacteriota bacterium
AGGTGAAAAGTAGCTTTGTTACAGTACACCAATCGTTTCTCTATCCAATCAGTTACATCCGTTCAGCTTTTTCCTTTCGTGCTTGTTGGAATAGGTAAGATAGAAGGCTGTTTTCACAATTGCCTTGTTTCTTACCGGTAACAACACACATTCCGGTTCTTCCTTCTTCTTCATCTCCTTCTTCTCCTCTTTCCATTGATATAAATTTCGTCTACTGAATTTGCACCCATCCCATTGCAAATTCAAATTTCCATTTGTCGGTTTCATTTTATCAATTCGCCTCTTCATTTATTCCTCAATATCATTCCCCATCATCTTCCATTTCACTTCATCCTCATCCTCCTCATCCTCATCATCATTGTGAACGTGAATAATAAGAAAAAGTAAAACGAAAGGTGTTTCCATATCAACTTTTCAATTTATTTTTCCTCGTTTATCTGTTCATTATAATCGTATTTTGAATCGAATTGATTGCTTGCTCCATCGTTGTTCATCAGTATCAACATCAGCAGTTATATCGATTCAGCCGTTACATCATTATAACTATTATAATCATCATTATAAGGGTCAAAAACTCAAACCCTCTGTATCTCCTTAAATACTCATCTGTTAACCCCTCTTCAAATAAAAAAAAATATCGGTTTCAAAAAAAATAATAAAAAAAGAGTTTTAATTTAAGAATAAGAAAGAAAAAATCATCATCATCATCATCGGTTATCATCGGATTTGAACCCGCGATAACGACGACGACGACAACGTTGACGACTCTTCTAACCACTAAGCTAACTCAGCAATTCTTATTCAAATAGTTAATTCTGGCCCGCATCTATTCATATCAACTAGGATCATCCATTCCAAATGTACTTACAAGGCATGGAGCCTCCTACAACTTCAACCACATCTTCAACATCATCATCATCATCATCATCATCATCCACTTCCTCCACTTTCTCCTCCTTCTCCTCCTCTTCTTCTCCTTCCTCTTCCTCGTCCTCTTCATCTCTTTATCCACTTCCAAACCCCTCCACTATCAGCAACACTCACTCTGATATGGAAATTTCCTCTTCCGCTTCTACTTCCGCTTCTTATTCACCACCAGCTTTTCTCTCATCCCCTTGCGCCCCTTCAGCCTCTTCTACTTCTGCTTCTCTTTCTATTTCTCTCCAACCTTTTCTTGCTTCTGATCCATCTTTTCCTAGCAAAAGATTGAACAAGAAATTGTCTGCCCCTTCAATTCCAGCGTCGAATAATGAAGATACTAAAAATATTATCTTTTTTATTCCTCTTCCCTTGGTTCGAGACTTCGATAAAGCACACAAAAAATTTGCATTATCCAATCCCCTATTTCAGACCGAACATTATCTGAAAAACCAATTATTAGTCTTCTTATCGAAAAGTCCCAAGGGCCCGAAATTTAGTGATAATAAGCTTCAATTCATTAATAATAATAATGTCACAACTAAATTAATCAAGACCAATCATTTTCCGAAGAATTTTAAAATTCAACTCTCTTATCCTTCTTCTCTCTTCAGCATTTCCCAGCCATTTATTAATCTTATTAACTCCTCACCAAAGGTATCAACCTCCACTCCAACTATTCCGTTTTCCCGCTACTGTATTGGTCCTATTGATACATCTATGTCACAAGAAACTCTCCTCTCTCTTCTTCAATCACATGTCTATGATAAGCTTGATGAAACTCAAATTAATCCTAATGTCAATTCACTTGGAGTCTATCGTAATTCATATGATATCTTAATTCCCCAATCTGCTCATGCGAATTTACACGCACTTAACAAAATGATTAATAATAATAAAAATTTATGGCACATCCGCTATTATAAACCTAACTCAACAATGGTTTGCACGAACTGCTGGGCCAGAGATAATCACACAAAACGATACTGCACGTTGCCTTCGGTCTGTCCTCATTGCGGTAAGACTCCCGAGGAACATAACCCGCCTCTCACTTCTTCTTCAGCATCATCCCCATCCTCAACATTTGATAAATGTCCATTGAGAAAGTCTCCCTGTTGTGTCATGTGTAAAAAGAAGAGCCACCCAGCTTATGCATGTAAATCATTTATGAAGCCAACCTTAGAGGAATCTTTTCCGCCAAAGGATATGCCTACTCTTGCTCTTCCTCAATTCGACTCTGAGTCTGAATTTCCCTCTGCTTCATCCTCATCCTCATCCTCAACATCAGTGGTTCCTCCAACCTCTTCTTCTTCCTCTTCTACTGCTGCTGCTTCTGCTCCTTCATCTTCATCGGCACCAGAACTCACTTTCTACGAGAAAAATATTAGACATATTAACTCACCTAAAAGAAAACGTTCGGTCAGCTTTGATACGGCTACCACTCCATCGACTCAGCAACATATAATGCAACCAAACAAACAACAGCAACTACAACAACAAAAGAAACAAAAACAAAATCAACATCAATACACAAGGTCAAACCCATCCAAAGCGACTTCTGCCCCACTACCCAAACAATATGACTATTCTAAATCGAGTCGTCAGACTGTGACTTCACCTTCCCCTTCCCCTCCTCCTCCCAATCGACAGCCTAGCAGCTTCTTACCTTCCGCTGAATTTCAACAATTACTAAATGAGTTAATAGGTATGAGACAGAGGATGGATGATATGTCCGCGGAAATGAAAAAATTAAGAGAGGAAGTGAAACAACGAGATGATACGATTCGACTGCTTAAAACAAAAATCAATACCCACCCAAATGTTAATGGTGGATTACCATCCTCTCTCTCATCCAATGCTTCCTCTTCTTCCTCTTCCTCTTCTTCTTCCTCCTCTTCCTCTTCCTCTTCTTCTTCCTCTTCTTCCTTCTCTACTTCTACTTCATCGTCATTAACTTCCTCACCTGTTGCTCCTTTTACACCACCTACACACAATTGGTCTATTGCATCACGTACTAAGCATCCAGCTTCTCATGCTCCTAATACTGATAAGAACGGTGTTCCTCTTTCCGCTGCCAAGAAACGTCGAGCCATCTCACCAGCGTTGAATGAGATCCAAGTACCACATACAGCATCAGCTCCTATTCTAACTAATAATAGATTTGGGATTCTTGCTTCTTCTCCTGCTCCAGCTACTCTCGCTTCATCTTCATCAACTTTCGTTGATTTGTCTTGTAACAACAACTCGCCCACTATTACTCAACCGAGTATCGTCCCTACATCTACTCCAATCCGAAATGTCTGATTGGATACCAGAATCGGGCATTGAATCCTCTTCTTCTTTCTCTACTTCTCCTTCTTTCTCCTCTTCATCATATCTCCACAACGGTAGCATTGTGTGCTGGAATTGCAATGGAATGAATTCCAGAACCGATCTTATTAAATGTTATCTCTCGACACATAAGCCAATGTTACTAATCCTTCTTGAGTCACGTCCTATTCATCTTCTATCCCAGCTCTCAATTGTCGCCCCTTCACTCACTGATCTCTATTGTTTTCCAGGCTACACCTTTCTCCACGCTCCACACCCAAACATTGATTCTCATAATCTCACTACCTCTTCTTCTTCATCTTCTTCTTCTTCCCCACCTTCATCTCCTGTACAGGATCCCGTCAGTGATTCTCAGCAGGAAGCTAAATACTCTACCCCTCCTCCCTCTCCTCCTCCTTCCCCATCTTCGCCTCCCATTTCACCAGAACATACTGGTGGTGGTATTTGTTACTTTATTCGTAATGGTACTTCTTTCATACATGATACTCCTTTTCTCTCATCATTCTCCTGCCCGCCCTCCAAATCAGATTCTTCTCAGATCCACTTTCTTCAAATCACTGGCCCCATTCAACTTATGCTCGGTGCTTGCTATCTTTCCCCATCTATATCTCGTGATCGTTTATCTCAATGCGGAGCATCAATTGATCTCCTCCTTACTCATGTTGATACCATCAATACTCCCTTCTTGTTGATCGGTGATATGAATGCCCACCATCCTTTGTGGTCATCGAGGCCTTTGCTCTGCACGACTAATTACGCTGGTAACTTCATCCACGATCTCCTTACTGATGATTCTCACTCAACCCCTCTTATACTTCTTAATCAAGTGTATGCTCATCGTGCTGTGACTTTTCATCGCCCTCATCTTGATCCATCCGTCCTTGACCTGGCCATTACTTCGGCTTCATCAACCCTGTTTGGTCGACTAGTTGTAGATAAGTTATGCCCGCTTGTGTCTGATCATCATCCACTTCTTCTCACGATTGGCTATTCGGAGAGGAAGAAACATTGCAGAAGAGGTAATAATAACCCGGGTATTGGCCCGACCTCCGCCGATAGTAACAATGATGATGACAGCATCAGGAGAATCACTTTTAAACATCTTGCTCTTCCTACCCCAATTTCTCCCAAATTTTATGTCTCCTCTCACAAATCTAAGTGGAAGCAATTTCAATCTTATCTATCAGTGCTCCTTACCACAAGCTGGCTGTCGGCTTACTTTACTGATCCTTCCTCACTTCCTTCATGTGGTACTATCGATTGTGCGGCCACTCATATTATTGATATTATCACTGATGCGTGCACTAACATATTTGGCATCAGGCGCCCGCGGTTATCCTCAGCTGCAAAACTTCATCCTCTTGTTCGAGACAGCATTAGAGACTTTCATCGAGCTCACAGAAACCATCAAGCTGCTAATACTATTAGTACAAAAAATAAATCGCGTGAGGCTCATTCGCAAATGAAGTCCGCTTTCCGGTTAATTGAGAAGAGAAATGTTAACCAACGACTTAAATTATTAAATAACAATAAGCAAATCAACTGGACTATTTGGAATCGCGCCAAGTCATCTTCATCCAAAGACAGTGCCCTCAGCAGCATTCTCAACAAAATTGGTTCCTCTCCTTCATCCACACATCAATCTCTTAACAATTTGTGTGAACATTACTCAGCAGTGAGTGATGTCACAAAAGTTCCTTCCTGCCCTGACACTGATAAGGAAGTTGATTCCTTCCATGCAAATCTCACATCAGCCATTCCATTCCAGGCTGATGAGCTAATCCTTACTGCCAAGGATATCAAATCAGCCTGTATTTCCACTTCTACTTCAGCCGCTGCTGGCATTGATAACATTCATCCTCTTATTATTAAACGAGCTGGTAAAGTGCTCCGGCGTTGCCTATTACTTCTATTTAATGCCATCATTGCTGTTGGATACATTCCACTTGTCTTCAAGAAGGCTTGCATTATTTCTCTTCACAAAAAGGGCGATCATACTAATCCTAATAATTATCGGCCGATCTCACTCACATTAATTATTTGTCGTATGCTTGAACGATTAATCCAACCAAAACTGCTAGCCGTTATTGAACCTCATCTCCATCCATATCAATTTGGGTTTCGCAAGAAACGCTCAGTTCACCATAACCTTTTCCATATTTTGCACATCATCACGAGCGCATTTGCATCACATAAAAAGTCCCGAGTGCCGGCAGCATTCTTGGATATTGTTAAAGCGTTCGACAAGGTCGATCATAATCGCTTGCTATTCAAACTTAGTCGAATGGGAGTGATAGGAAAATTATTCTACTTTATTCAGTCCTTTCTTTTTGTTCGTCTAGCTATCTCTACCCTGCCCGACTATTCAGATTTCTCTGATCTATTTCTCTTTAGATCTGGTGTTCCTCAAGGTTCTGTCCTTGGGCCTATTCTATTTCTAGTTTACATCAATGATCTTCTCTTCTCTATCTCTCAGTCAACAAGCTGTATTCCCTTTGCCTTTGCTGATGACCTGGCAATTATTCCTGATCCTCCGTCCATCATTCAAGCACTCACTGTCACAAGAAACAGAATCTCGGCGGAAACAATTAACGCAGAATCATCCAAACAACTCCAATCTGCCCTTGATATTTGTTCCACTTGGGCATTCAAATGGAAAATGTCATTCTCCCTTCCTAAATCAAATATAATAATGTTCTCCAACTCTACGATTTATAGGACGGAATCGTATCCTGTTTTTCTTCTTGCTGCTAACAAATTGGAATATGTTAAACACTATACTTATGTTGGTCTTACTATCTCATTTAATCTCAAGTGGGAGCAACATGCAATTAATCTCACTCGGAAATGCAACCTGATTAATCACGTCATTATGAGTCTCATCAATGATGAATCTGATTTCTCTGTTGTTGCTAAATTAATCAATGCAACCCTGAAACCAATTATCTCATTTGCCCTTCCATTCTGGTCTCCAAGCAAAAGTATGTATAAAAAATTGAATAGTTTATTTGTTCAATCTTTTCAAAAACTTCTTGGTTGTCCTGCTTCTACCCATATCATTTCAATCTTTCATGAAGTGGGTCAGTTACCTGTTCAGCGCCTTCGAGATTATCTCTCTATGACTACTGCACTGAACTTCTTTTCCTCAACCTCCACAGTCAAATCGCTATTCATGGATGTTATCAATAACTCCAACAATTGCTATGATCAGCTTTACCAATTCAATAATGCCAGTAATTCTCATATTTCTTCTCTTCCTATTTTATTTCAATTTGCTTTATACGATTGGTTTGGTCGTGAGAAAATGGTGGAGATTCTTAATTCATTTAACAATAATTCTTATAATCTTACTAATGAGCAATCAAAGCAATTTCTCAAAAAACTCAATGATTCTGTTCCTCAACAGATTGATTCATTTCTAGTTAATAATTCATCTGAAGCATCTAATTTTGTTAAAGAGCGATGTTCCACTCTTTCAACATCTACTTATTCTAAATCTTCCTCTTCTTCTATTTTAATTAAATCATTGTCTAACAAATCAAAACAATCTCAATTGAGATTGTCTAAAACTGTTTCACATACAGCCCCATATCTCCAAATTGATCCTCCTTCCAATTTAAAGTTACGAGCTCGTCTTCGTCTTAATCGTGCGAATCTTAATACCCAAAAGTGTAAATTTAATCAATTATTCTCTGATTTATGTCATCTTTGTAATCATAATGAATCACAAACTGCTCATCATGTTATCACTTCCTGCCCTTATTTCAGCTCGCATCGTAAGAAATTGAAACATATTCTTCAATTATCGCCCTTCCGTTTTAAACCCGATTTTATTGAATCTGGTTTCCTTCATATTTGCCTTGGTGAATTGCCAAAATGTATTGGCTATTCTTTTTATTCTATCAAACAATTCTTTCTTTCAACTTCTTCATTCCTCTCTCATATTTGTAATATAATTCCTTATTAATAGCCCTTTTTCTTTCTTCTATAATGTTTATTTTTCTTTCAATTCCTTTTGTTTCTGCTTTGTTACTGCTGTACTCACAGCCAATGTTAATGGGTTTTTGCAAACCTTAATTTCCATTGTTTGTTTCTTTCTTCTCTTGTCTTTTTCAATTAATTGAATTGTTGTCTTTGCATGATGTTTCTTTTTCTTTTCATGTTGTATTGAGTTTTTGTTGTTTGTTTTTTTTTTTTTTCTCCTTTTTCTCTTTATTTGCCAACATTTTGATTGTTCTCTATTGTTCTCTCACTGTTTGCTTCTGTGTTGAGTCTGCTTCGCAATGGTTAGCCTTAGCAATTCTCCTTCTCTTTTTGCTCTTTCTAATTAAAATTTTATTATTATTATTAAGGCCCGGAAAGGAGGGCGACGAGGAGAAACACGATGCTTTGTGCACACATAATAAGTAAGACCTGATTCAGCGTTAAGTAGATCCAATGAAAGGATCTTGTGATATAAAAAGGATGGAGACTTTTATGCCTCAAAAAAGGGGAAATTCAAGTGAAAGCATTAAGAGAGATCAATTATTAAGCGAAACAATAAATAAAAAATGGTCATTCGTTTTGGTTTGAATATAAACATTATTGAAATAATGAGAAAAAAGGAAATGTGAACACACAATGAAATAAATGGTGAATTGGAATTTTGGAATTTTTCTTAGATAGACGCAAGTTAGCGGCTTGACATGAGCGCAGAAACAAATGACAAGACAAGAGAGAAAGCTGTGAGAGCAACACTATGATAGTGATATATGCAGAGAACACACAACCTGATGAATGAAATTACAACAAAAAGAAAAGAAGAAAGGAATTGTTGGCTCCTCTGATGGGGAGCTTAAGTGAATTAGAAAAATCGTGTTTGTGAAATGAGAGAAATGAATGTCTGAGTGAGATTGAGGATTTCTATGTCGTGTTTCTTGTTAAATTTGAAACTTGGGGTATCGAGGACGAAATTCTTGGCACTTTCTCCAGCAATAAGAGCCAATAAAGTGAATATATGAAGAGGAGATGGGAGGGGTACAGAACAGGATGAAAGAGCGGATTTGAGCTGAGTTCGACTCAGAACATATTTAGGACAGTGAATAAGAACATGCTGTGGATTTTCGATGCTCTCGAAATCGCACGAGCAGTATGGCGAAGGATATTTTGAAGGGTTCATCTTATTCAGTCGTTCATTAAATAACGCTCGATTGTGTCGGATTCGTGATCGTAGTTTGAGCATTTTCGGATTATCATATTGAGTATGGATAGGAAGAGAATATGTTTCATCTTTAGAAATGGATTTCAGGAAGTCGCCGCCTGATGGAGACAGTTTCCAATTTTTATACGAGGAAAGGTTGAGCTTTTCTTTTGCTTGCGAATTGAATTTTTCATCAGTGTGTTTTAAATTCCAGCTAGATTCTAACTTCTTTGCCTCATGGACTAGAAGTGGATTGGGATGTGATGGCGGTTGAGGGTCAATCATATTGTAATGTTGTTGAAATAAATATTTAACAGGATTAGAATATGTGTAGTTGTTGATACGGTTTGCATAAGATAAGAGCTCGTGCTGACGGGTTAATTCAACGGGCGGTATGGCACAGTCAGCAAGGACAGATAGAGTATGAGCTGACAAAGGTAAGCCTTTGATTCTTCGAAAGGGTCGCGATAAAAGAGAATTGAGTTTGGTGAATACTTGTTTGGAGGGGCTCCAGAAGGGTAAACCATAGGTGATTAGTGGTTTCACTGTGGCATTAATGAGCGTACGAGCAATATTGAAGTGAATGTTTTTTGAGATAATTCTGGAGGCGAAGTGCACAGCTTTTGTAACTTTACCAATTAATTTTGTTCCTTGTTCATTATATCGGCCGTTTGATTGATGGATTACACCAACATAATCATATGACGATTTAAATTCCATGGGTTGATTCGATAAAGTGAACGGCCTTGTAAAGGTATCTATCAAACCAGCTAATGCTTGGATTTCTTGTATTCGTTGTTGCTTTTTGGTTGGATTACGTCTGAAGACGACCACATTTGATTTCTTGAGTCCAAAGGCCATTTTCCATCGCTTGGCCCAGGTCGAGCATTGATTCAGTGCATTTTGAAGAGTAGTTCGAAGTTTGTGGGAGTTAGCAGGTGATGCAGCAGCTGTGGTTGAAATGTCAAGAGAGGGGACGATGAGTAAATCATCTGCAAACAGTAGTGGGACACAATTTGCTGCAGACACAGCGATTGCGAGATCGTTAATATAAATAAGGAATAGCACAGGGCCAAGTACAGTACCTTGTGCTATGCTTGCCGAAATGGAATACCAATTTGATGCGTGGCCATCATAAACGCATCGAACTAGTCTTTGAGTGAGGAATGAATAAATAAATTTCCACAATTTACCTTTCACACCCATTCTTGTTAGTTTGAGCATGATAGACGCATGATCCACCTTGTCAAATGCTTTGCTTATATCTAAGAAGGCACATGGGAGCGGGTTCTTTCTTTCAAGAGCGCTTTGAATGAACAGTTGGGAGAGATAAAGATTATCATAGGTACTACGACCTGTACGGAAACCAAACTGGAATGTATGGAGTTTCGGATCAATGATTGACATGAGTCGAGGTTTCACCATTCTTTCGAACATTCGAGCAAGAACAGAAGTTAGTGAGATAGGGCGATAATTGACTGGATCAGTTTTCGAACCAGATCCTTTGTATAGAGACACGATATTGGCCAATTTCCATGAGGATGGGACAAGGCCGCTGCTCCATATTAGGTTGAACAGTTGGGTGAGGAAGAGATGAAGTTGGTGGGAGCCATGACGAAGGAAGAGTGGATGGATTTGATCAGGGCCTAAGGCAGTATTGAGTTTGACATATTTACAGGCAGAGCGAGTCTCACCAATAACCCATTCGGCATCCGATAGTTGATCTGTCGAAAGATGGGCACGGGTAAGGTTATCTGATAAGTTTTCAGCGATTTCGTCGTCGAGAATCATATCATCTGTTGATGCTGTACTGGCGCTCGACACTGAACTGTAGTACTGAGAGAGGTTTTCAAGAGATTCATTCACCGATACAGGAAGTTTACCTGCATTGTTCGCAATGTTATTCAATGGTGTGTGGTCACGTCCCTTGTTACGTTTCCAAATGCTCCACACAATTTTATTATTCTTATCCTGTAATTCATCAGAGAAGCTCTCCCAATTTTCATTCTTGATTTGGTAAATCATATCTGCAAGATGTCGATTAGTGGCATTCTTCAACTTGGCATTAATTCGGCTGTTATGTCGTTGGTATGTCTTTCGTGCATTGTGCCATCGTTCAATCAGGGGAATGAGCCTAGGATCCCTGTAATAAAACTTGGAATCCTTTCGATGATTTTTAACCCCAAATACAATGTTAGCGTATAAGGTGAGGATGGAACAGAATTCATCGTAAATATAATCCAACTTGGATTGAGTGAGCGAGGTAGCGCCATTGCTCATCTCAGGGGTAATCTTTTCATTGAGCAAACCAAGATCCACATGAATACTGTCATTAAATAATTGCCAGTCGTCAGCTGTAGCCTTGTTTAGATTCCAAGACGAGTGTGTATAAGTAATCTTAGGAAGAAGAGGCTGATGATGCGATGCATCCCTATTAGGTGAGATTATTGTAGAGATAGAGTTGTGGTCCGAAGTAAGGATGGCAGGTGAATTAATAGTGAATGATCGAACCAAGGAAGGTGTATTACAAAAGGATAGGTCGATGATAGTTGATGATGCATTAGTAGTGCGAGTTGGTACCCCTTGTTGGTAGATTGCGTTTAAACAATCGAGTCCAAGGGAGGTTGTAAGATTGGATAGGAACGTGCCCTGATGGTTTTCTTGGCCACAGGCCCAATCAGAGTGATAAGCATTAAAATCACCAGTAAGTATGACTGGATATGAGTAATCATTCATCGCTGATGTAATTGCAGACTTGATTTTATTCAAATCTCTCCGTGGTGCTTGTGGACGTATGTACACGGTACCAATGATAACATGAGTTGCAGGAGGGAAGCAGACATGAATCCAATAGGCTTGGGAGCTGCTAATCATTTTACTTGTGATTGAGTTGAGGAGAGGAAGAGGTTGATATGAAAGATCGTTCCTCACGTAAATACCTATTCCACCCATGGGCATTGACGATATTTGAGGTTGTGCGCATGGATATTCAGAAGAGGAGAATTGATAGTTAGTGATAGTATGATTGTAACTTTTCTTTTTGTTTTTGTTGGAGTAGTCAGGTGTGGTTGGATAGTAGTGTGTTTCAGCCATTGATAGAATAGCTGGGGAATAAGAGTTGAGATATTGGTTTATTTGTAAACGTTTGACTGGGTTCATCATGCCATTACAATTCCAAAATGTAATAGCATGAGGCGCGTAAGTTGACATTCGATTTGGATTAGAGGAGGTCATTTCCATTTAGTGTCGAGGATCGAGATTCATCCATTATGACATTGTCGTCATAAGGGGTGGAGGATTTGTTGGTAGAGCTTTCATTGGGTTGATAATTATCGGCATGGAGCGATAAAGATGATGATGATGATGATGAGGAGGAGAATGACGAGAGTGAGGACGATCGTGATCGATGTTTGTTGCGACTGATGTCAATTTCTGATTCCCTTCGATTTCTTTTGGGAGGTTTAGGATTAGGAGTTGGATGAGGCAAAGTGATCGAGGGTTCAGAAGATCGTTGAGGGGAAGATGGTTCTTGGGGAGCAGTGACACTCGGTGTTCCTGTATTTGATGG
>JACDET010000043.1 GCA_013816255.1 Candidatus Levyibacteriota bacterium
TACGGATAGTATAGCATGAACAAGGGTTTAGGGGCTAGGGTTTAGGGTATAGGTTGAGTAAGAAAATATCTCTAACCCCTAGACCCTAAACCCTGAACCCTAGTATAATGACCCCATGGCACAGGATAAATATTCAGCAGTGTGGGTAAGTAATTCCTCAATGGGAGACTTTATCAATTGTCCGCGTCTTTATTACTTGCGCAACGTTTATAAAGATCCAGCCACAGGACACAAGGTAAATATCATTAACCCGTCTCTTGCACTCGGGCAAAGTGTCCATGAAGTTTTGGAAGCGCTCTCTCTTCTCCCTTCTGAAGAACGTTTTAAAGAATCTCTCCTTATTGCATATGAACGCTCATGGGAGAAAGTACGCGGGAAGATGGGCGGCTTTAATAATGATGAACAGGAAGAGCACGTCAAAGGCCGCGGACGGAAGATGCTTGAACGTGTTATGGAAAATCCAGGTCCTCTTTTGAATAAAGCAGTTAAGATCAAAAAAGAACTCCCCAATTACTATCTTTCGGAGGAAGAAAACATAATCCTTTGTGGCAAAATTGACTGGCTGGAATATCTTCCTGAAGATGACACAGTCCATATCATCGATTTTAAAACCGGCAAACATGACGAATCGTCCGCTTCACTCCAACTTCCCATCTATACGCTCCTTGTCGCAAATTGCCAAAAGCGGATAGCAAGTCGCGGAAGTTATTGGTATCTTGATCGGGATAATGTACCCATCTCAGTAAAACTGCCGACTATGGAAGAGGCATATCAGATGGTTCTGGATACAGCCCGGAAGGTGAAAGAAGCGAGACTAAAAGGTGAATATATATGTCCCAAAGAAGGCTGTTTTGCCTGCCGTCCATTTGAGGCAATCATGAACCGAGAAGCAGAATTCGTAGGGGTAGGTGGATATAAACAAGATCTTTATATAGTAAATTAGAAATATGGGGTAACCTCAAGTTGAGGTGCCGAGTTGGAAACGCAGATGATCATTGCCACAGTATAAGGCTTTGTATAAGAGAGCGTATTTTATGCCATAAAGTTCGGATTCTAATGCCTGCAATTAGCAAAAAACATTCTTTAATCATTGACAAATCATTACTTTTGTAGTATATATTTACTATGACTAAAGTACAACTTTCCCTCACAGATGAAGAAGCAGCAATACTGTCGGGTTATGGAGAGCAGTTTGGTTATAATTTGCCTAAAATGATTCGATACATCATAAGTAAAGCTACGGAAAGAGCACTTCAAGAAAAAACTATCCCCATATACTCTATGAGTGAAGAAACAGAAAAAAAAGGGTTGCAAGCATTAGCAGAACATAAAGAAGGGAAAACGTCTAAAATTGATACTATTGATGACTATTTCGATTCTTTTCTATGAATATCGAGTTTACTGATGCATTTAAAAAGAAACTACAACAGGTTAATAGAAAAAATCCGCAATTAAAATTATCTTTAAAGAAACAATTTAATCTCTTTAGAATTAACCCTTTTCATCCTTCATTACGGTTACATAAATTAAAAGGAATGAGGTCAGAACAATACGCAATTTGGATAAAAGGAGATTTACGAGCCTTATCAATAAAATCCACAACTAACACTGATACGTATATCTTTTTTGACTTAGTAACTCATGATGAGTATTAATCCTTCAAAAATCTAAAATCATATCTACTGGCTTCCTAAAAGAAATAATGAAAAGGCTCAACAAGCTCATCTCAGTTGTAAACGTAAAAATGTAGATACTGATTACTGTGTACTGATGACTAACGACTATTTGAAGAGTCCATCAATGAATTTTTGAAGAGATGCTAATTCGGCTTTGATGAATGCATCTAATGCACTTTCATGCTCTTTAACCCGCTTCTTCACACGCTCTTGTATAACTTCTGACTCTTTCTGCGCTTCTTCAATTTCTTTCTCAATTGCAGGGTCTACCGTAATTGTTGGTTGGGGTTTGGTTGGAAAAGGCGTACTGTCTGTATCAGTTGGACCGACCTCAACATTGGTGCTGTTATTATTGATGCGGATGCGGGTATTGCCGTCTTCTGATTTATAATCAACATCTTCACCAGAAGTTGTGCATTTGCCATTCACACAAACTGTTGCACTACTTTCTCCATTGGAAGTTGTACATTTGCCATTTTGGCAAACAGTAGATGTGCCTGAACTTTCCGATTGGACATTGACCTCGGATGTTGATTCACCATTTGAGACATTAACATTAACTTCAGCCAGAACAACAGTTGGGAGAACGAATAAACTTACTATACCAATGATGAGGGCCGTACGTTTCATAAGGTAATGATCCACCTACTATAACATAAAATACGCGTTTTGCAAATTTGCAACATAGATATATGATGGGTACTAGGGGCTAATAATAAGTATACTCTGGCCTAACCCCTAACCCCTGAGATATGCTACAATGCTTCAATGGCTCAACCCTCTGTGGAAAATACCTCAGGCCTTGAGGATCAAGCATTACTCATAGCTGGCGAAATTTTCAACTTAATCAATCAATATACAGATGACAGTAATGTCTCAAAGTTCTTTCTCAGCGATGAAGTGGCTAATGCGTGTTATAGTTTGGCTGCAGGATTTGCATCTGTTGTATACACACCGGTTCTTGATCCGGAAGAGACAGTCGATTCAGCACTCCTTTCCTTTCAATATGCTCTTATGACGTATGGTTTTAACATCTATCTCAAAGAGCGGTCTCTTCGTACAAATGCGGCCCCCTATACGATGCCCATGGATACAAAGACCATCAAGAAGGCACAAAAACAAACGCTGGATATAACATCTGATGGGAATCTTACGTCCACTCCTCTGTCAGATAAAATCATTTTGATTATTATCGAGAATATCGAACATCAGATGGATTTGGGTGAATTTAGTGTGAAGAAGCATAGGATGAATAAAGGGAAATTCTGGGATTATACGAAGTTATCATTATACTGGGGATATAACTTTGCGGGGATGCTTTTGGAACCAAAACCAGTTCGCGCTAAGAAGAAAAAACTACACTGATTTGACTACAGCTTCCCATGGGAAACCAACACGCCCAAAATGGCCATATGCTGCGGTCGTGCTATAGATCGGACGTGCAAGATCAAGCGTCTCGATAATCGAACGTACAGACGTGCCAATTAGTTTATCTTTATAATCATGGAGGGCTTCATCACTGACAGTTGCTGTGCCAAAAGTTTCAATGGTTTGCATCAGAGGTTTTGGTTGTCCGATAACATACGCAAGTCCTACCTCACATTTGGCAGCAAGTCCAGCTGCGACGATATTCTTGGCGATATACCGTGCTGCATACGCACCACTGCGGTCAACCTTTGTCGGATCTTTACCACTGAAAGCACCACCACCGACGCGTGCATATCCACCATAGGTATCTACAACAATCTTGCGTCCAGTCAATCCTGCATCAGACTCAGGGCCAGGGATATGCCATAGACCTGTCCCGTTAACGATAATATCCTGATCCTCTGGCAAAGCAAATGTATATTTGCTGACGATTGGCTCAAAGACATATTTTATGATGTCGGCGCGAACCTGCTCGGCGCTTGTATGCTCATCATGCGCGACAGCTGCTACGAGTTTTTCAATCCCTACAGGTTTGCCATCTTCGTAGCGGATGGTGACTTGCGACTTACCATCAGGACGTAGCCATTTGAGTTCACCCTTTTCGCGTGCTTGATCAATCCGCTCTGCTAATGCATGTGCTAATCGAACAGGCAATGGCATCAGTTCGGGTGTTTCGTTACAAGCATAGCCAAACATCATGCCTTGATCCCCAGCTCCATCTTGGTCAACGCCCATGGCAATTTCAGGTGATTGTTGATGCACATCATTGGTAAATGATGATTCTTGGCTAAACCCCCATGCAGGGACGGTATACCCTAAGCGCTCTACAGTATCGCGTGCGACTTTTTCAAAATCTACTGCAGCTTTGGATTTAATCTCACCAAAAAGACAAATCTGATTTGCTCCGGCCACGGTTTCAATACCGGTTCTTGAATGGGGATCTTGTGCCAAGGCTGCATCGACGATAGCGTCACTGATTTGATCACAAATTTTATCAGGATGTCCTGCACAAACTGATTCTGAGGTAAAAAGTGTTGTTTTCATAGTATTTTGCCCCTTGGCCACATCTCTTCATTTTGAAGACTGGCACCCACAAATAAAAGGGTTGCCGCCAGGTGCTGTCTAGTACCTGGACTCTTGATGTACTCTAATTATCCCACAGCTTGAAGATATTTGCAAGAGTTTGTGGCTCTATACATTTATCACTTTATCGAGTTTGACCTTTTTCCGTTCACGAACCATTGCGTAATTGATGACAAGTAAGATAAAGACATTGGCAATGAGTGTCACGATCTCATACCATTGCAGGCGCATCAACGCAAAGAATTGGGTTAAAAGGATAGTGATAAGCATTGCAATATGAAAATAGCGGTAGGCTTCAAACTTGGAAAAGCGCAGTGCAAAGAGTCCAATGAGGATAAATGATCCCGCAAAAATAGATGCATATAACTGACCTGTTTCGCTAAATGGAAGAATCGGTCGATCAATGAATAGTAATGCTGTTTGGGTAAAAATCCAGACAGTTTGCATCGTTAAGTAGATGATCACTACATTGAGAATAAATGCAGAGTTAGCAAAGCTCTGATACGAAGTCCGTAACCACTTGCGAAACCTATTAAAGAGTCCAGGCGGAGGACTTGGAACTACTTCGATCTGCGTCAAAAGCTTCCGAAGCGATTGCACTATTGGATTGTGCGGATCACACTTTTTGAGATATTCAACAGCTCTTTTTTCTTCTTCCACATCGAAATCATTGATGGCTGACTCTTTGATCATTTCAATTGCATTGACTAGATATTCACGTTGGGATATTTCGCGATATCGTGGGATAAAGCGTGAAATAAGAAACAAGACAACAAAAATAATGTAAATAATTGCAATTGTCGGTTGGAAAAAATAATCGTTGTCTGAGGTGACAAATTTACCAAGTTCATCGATGAATGCTCCAAAACCAATACCGCCAAGGATTGAGGCCATAAAAAGCGCTTTTTGGCTCAGAAACGAAAAGAGTATCATTAGTGCCGTAAGCATAAAGAACCCTCCCCATAACATGTGTGCTATATGGAAAGCTCCTCCACCAAGTTGCGGGTAATTTGTCACTTCAAGAAAGATGCGGATGAGAAAGACACTGACGACAGCTGACACCAAGAAATTCTCCCGATACGAATCAGCTTCGATGTTGCGAACAAATAAATCTTTAGTAATCATTTGCGTAGGACTATTATAGCAGGCGCCCAGGGTCTAGGGTCTAGGGTCTAGTAAGAAGTGTACTCCGGCCTAACCCCTAACCCCTGGAATATGCTACAGTACATATATGCAACACCATGAAATGCGCAAATGGCTGATTATTATGATCGTGGCTTTTATCGCGCTTTTGGGTTTGGCGCTTTCGATCCAACGACCGCAATCGCTCTCATCAGTTCCCCTCTTTGCGCCTTCCCCTACACCGACACCTGTTGCGTCAGAAAATATTATTGTGACATCCCCCCAGGTTGATGAGAGTATTACCCAAACCTTTGAAGTACGGGGCCGCGCTCGGGTCTTTGAGAATGTCGTGACTATCCGCTTGAAAGAAAAACTCTCAGGCCAAGTTTATGGCGAAACCCAAGCAAATGCTGACGCTCCTGATACAGGACAATTTGGAGAGTTCCGTGCAGGCATAAAATTGAGTGATCCAAATCTACGTACCAATACAGAATTTATTGTAGAAGTATTCCAATACTCAGCCAAGGATGGAAGTGAACGAGATAAGGTTTCAATCCCTGTAAGATTTGTCCCGGTCGTCGAATAAGAAGACACTCCCCAAACTTTTTGCCTGCAAGACAAAGATAAGGTACTATTTATAGTATGAGAGAGTTGCAGACTAATGCTCGCGAAATACAAGGACCCAAAGAAGCACACGTAGACTTTGATCCAGCTTTAAAAGCACGAACAAGACTACAGGAATTACTTCGGCCTTCAGAGAGTGCGACGAAAGAAATTCAAAAGCGTGTTTTTGCCGTCGGAGAAAAGCTTCTTAGCTCGCACCCGCATGCAGAAATGCAAAGGATCGTCGATACTGCATCTGGTATCTTTCTTTGGGAACATATGGCCTCTTCGCAGGAAGGAACATCCCTTCCGCTCGGGCTCACGACACGTATTGACGATGACAAAATACAAACGCCTGTGTTCGATAACCGGTTTCTCTCCCGAGATGAATATGCATATGTTTTTGATGCACTTGATGGGGTACTCAAACAATCTCCCGCTGCTGCATTTTTTGATACGTTTGCAGTCACACCTCGGCGAGAACCTATGCAAGCGGGCACACTTCGAGACTTAACAGACCCTGAAGCTGATTCGATGCATGCCAAACTTAGTGCAGATTTTCAAGCACGGTATGCAAGAGTTATCAATGGACAGCCTCTTGATCTTGCAATGGCGACACAACCGGGACTTCGTGCATCCTACATGCAAGAAGTAACCAAACCGATGGCAATGGCGACAACTCCAGGGACACGAGAAGACCATCGTCCTTCGAAAGAGACAACCGATGCCGCAACAAAGGAGAGCTTTCGGGAGTATATGGACACTGAATTTTTCCAAAAGCGATATCCGCTGCAACCCGGAGAGAATACTAAAGATTGTGTTAATGTTGAGAATGCCTTCTTTTATTTTAAATATCCCACACATCCATCTAATTTCCACGTGGGGGATACTTGGCTTGATGCTGTAGACCCGGCATTGGGTCAGCTCGATACCTCTTTGCATACAACCCCATCTGCGTATGCGCGTGTTGCTGTCGAGACAATTGGCCCGAGACTATATGATAGAACCGACACGAGGGACTCTCGAACGATCATGGACGAAGGCTATCACGTAGCCGCAACAACGCTCTATGAGGAAATTATGATTCATCCCTACTCATCATTAACTGTTGGTGAGCCTGGTGAAAACCGCGGACTCGATAGCATCATGTGGCTTCAGGGGGCCGATCTGCCACTGCATGAAGATGGTGATCCTTTTGTAGAACCACTTGGAGCACGTGAGCAATATATACCGGAAGGTCAAGCTGATGAGGAAAGTGCATATAGCCTTGACTATACACGGAGATATACTATCGGTACTATAACATATAGAAATCCTGCAATACATCTTGAGCAGCCGCATACGATTACTCGCGTGCCGCGAGATAATGACCTTCCTATAGTTCCGGAAAGACGATCAGATCTTGTCGTTTCAAGTAGCAACTATTCTTTTACTTCTTATTCAAGCCTTTCCTTGGCACCTGACTATCAAGATCCACATATCGAGGGATACAGGATTATTGCGCGAGACGATACTATGACATACTTTGTCAAAGATGCAACTGACGGAAAATATGCACCGGTTACCAACGAAATTCCCTATATCAAACAACGTGCGGTCGCGGACTTCTGTCGTGAACTCGAGATGACTGGACTGGCGGATGAATTGGATACCTATGATCGGCTGTCTGTTGCGCAGCTTTCTGATATTTTGAAAAAATATGTTGCATACTCTATGCCTGATGAGAGTGAAAAATATGACGTAAAAGACATTGACGATTGGAAAACCCATGTCGAACCGGATGGCATATTACATGGACAATCTGAACTTTTTTCAGAGTTTGCTGTACAAATACTGAGCCGCATCTATCGGACAAAAACGCATTATTTCTCAGATAGTACCTTGGCAAGTATTACATCCTTTGGTGATTATGTACTCGAAGAAGATAGTGACAGGATTAGTGGTTACAAGCACCATCAAACACATCTTGAAGTTCCGTCTGAAAATATCGATGCATACATCGATATCTCACCTCCACATCCAGCGCTGCAAACAGCTCTTGATAGTTCTCCCAAAACACCTCCACCCCCGATCAAGTATGAAAGACCTGTGCGTACAGATGATGATAGAGAACCTTACGTGCCTCCACCCAAACCAGAATATAGCGGAGAATATGTCTCAATTACCACAGCTGAGGAATTCAAGCGCAGACTTCTTGAAAGAGCCGGGAGTATTGTTTTTGTGGAGCCGGTTGTTTTTGAAACGAGAGGACAATGGCTCTTTAGTAAAACTGAGAAAGATGACTCTTTGCCAACTCCTGCAACGCTTGATCCAACCGTTGATGCACACGTTGTTCTTCGAGTAAAGAATATTGGGCACTATCTTGCTGATAACTTGCATGACCCGCAAATCGCCGGGATGAAACTTGTCGCCCGAGATGGTGACGAATTTGACTTTATCATTGATTCTGAGAGTACAGACCACAAGCCTGTCGAACTTCGTATTCAGAACCAGGTCCGCAACGACTTGGCTATTAAATTCATGGAGCTTGGCATGAGCGGTCTTTCCTGGGAAGTAAAGAATGCTGATGATCTCTCTATCGAGGGACTGCGCGAGATGGTGCAAGCATACTCAAAATATGTAATTCCTGAGACTGGGGGAAAACAATTACCGATAGAGCGGCTTAGTGATTTTAAAGAACATACATTAATCAATAAAGACGGTATCCTTGAAGGACAATGCGATACTTTTGAGATGTTTATGCGATTTACTCTGCAACGGATGTATGGTGAAAATGCAGCCAAAGCAGAGGGCGGCCACTCACTTCGTAATGTAACGGGAATTAGTAGAATGCTCCATGTACAAACTCGATTACTTTTACCGCAATACGGTATCAATGCGCTCATTGATGTTGAGCCGTTAGATTTCGAAGGTGCAGGGATTGATGAAGGGAGACATGCTGTAGAGACACATCAAAAACGCGGCAAACGACGGCCAATTATCAAAGTCGATTTTAGCGATGAAGAACGTCATCAGTTTATCGATGATCTCCGTTCAGGGAGAGCGTTGCCAGATCTTTCACAGTATCTTGAAAATGACGATGATGATTATCCGGAAGAAGTTCCTTCACTCAGTGATAAACACCGAAAAGAAATGCTGGATGCTGTAGATGAAGCGCCTGAAGAAACACAACGAGCTTTTGGAGAAGCGCTTCTAAAGAGTTTACTCAGAAGTGCTTCAAAGCCAAAAGAACACGAACCACAGGCAGAGAGAGAAGAGCCGTCTGGCCTTTGGAAACGAGCATTTGCGAGACTATCACTGTGGAAACCTGGAGAAGACAAGCAAAAGCATGTCATGGGGGAAGACGCGGCATGGGGAGATCTTCCGATTTCTTTCCCTCCTCCACCTGACGTGACGAGTATAATTATGGATACTCCTGAGCCCGAACCGCCTGCTCAACCTGAAAAGCCAGCATACGAAGATCCGCCGACAATTGCATTCGCCATCCCTACTCCAATTGCTCAACCTGAATCTATCGAGCCGCCGGCACCTGCTGAAATGCTTGCAGAAATTGCAGTAGAAATACCTGAGCCACAGCAGCCAAGTGAAGCAGATGTTGCTCGCGTTGAGGAGCTCCGTGTGACAAGGAGAATGCAGGGCGCAACCGACGCATTCCTCATGAATCTAAGCGCGTACCTCGGGCCGCAAGCAGGAAGATATGATGATCCGAATTTTGTTGAGCGTGTTCTTAATTTGGAGGGTCGTGCAGCTGCCGAGCATGATCCGCAACGAGCACGAAGAATACTGCATCTCCAGCTTCTAACGGTTGTTGATCGGTTCCGAGGTTTGGAACAGGAGGAATTTGTTGAAACCGAATACACGGATCTTTCAAGAAGTATCGCCAGACTACAAGGCATTATGGGGATGTATAGTAATCAGGGGACAGGATTTAATAGACTGCTGCAACAGCGCCAATACGTTGATTATGATGAGCATATGCTCAGTGCCATGGGAGAAGCGATCAATGCTTATGCAGAATGGAACGATCTTCATCCAAGAGAAATAGCACACCTATCAACAGAACCGGACCGTGAACAATTGGCAAGCCAAGCATATAATAGCCTCTTCCATGAAAATTCAGAAGCAGCGTTTGAAATTGAAAGTGGCAATCAGCCCGCTCCCCAGCTACAGCACCCGAATCAACCACAGCTGCATAATAAAACGTACCAGGATTCTTTTAGACCTGATTCCACTGCAACATTTGATACCCAAACCTCTGATCATCGAGCTCCATTACTCCCATCACAAACTCATCCTGATAGGGATCGCATGGAGGATCCGGCATATAGGAGCAACTTTACCCAAGACTCAAAGGCTGAGTTTACGATAGAATCATCTCCTGCTCCGCGCCCATCTGTTCCACATCCCGAGCAAGGACGACTTGATGATCTTGACTATCAAGAGAACTTCAAAGCAGATTCCGACACAACATTTGCTATAGAGACTCCGACTCGTCCAGAGATACCGACAGAAACAGAAATTCATCCAGAACATAATCGGTTAGCCAGTGATGACTATAACACACAGTTTACAGCAACTACCAGTCCCACCTTCACACCACAAGATACCCCAGAGCAGCCGCCACAAACTCCGTCAGAACCGCAATCTGAGAGTGAGAGAGAGAACCGGCGCCTACTCACAGACCCAAATTATCCCGCTCAATTTAAACCAAAGAAATAAGTATGCTATAGTTAAAGCATGATCGAGAATCCGCTCCCCGAAGAGGGAGGCCGTCCACCAACAAGAAAAGAACACAGAGAACGAGAGGCTCAGACTACAGGACTCATTTCTGCCGGAGAATCAAATCGTGGTGGAAGAGCAACGAGGAGTGTTAATCAGGACGCTTTTTTTAGCGGCACTCGAGGATTTCATTTGGGTGAAGTTGGTGGAAGCATTGATCGACCCGCTACTCCAGAACAAAACGTAGCTGGAATGATAACTGCATTGAATGGCTTAGATGTATACACTATCCACGGAGAAAATAAAGAAACCATCGCCATTCTTCCCCACGACATCAGGCAAACAGAGCAAGACGTTGCAGCACTCGTCAAAAGCGGTAAGATGAGAGGAATTGATGTTGTTGCAGACGGTGTTGGAGGAGGAGCACACGGTGAGCTTGCAAGTAGCATTGTTACTTATATTTTTGTTCGTGAGATTACAAGCGCTGTGAAAGAAGGTGCACAGGTGTCGGATGATCTTCTCAGAGAAGCAGTAATTTCAGCAAATGATGTTCTCCGTTCATATAATCGCAAGCACAAAACTGCAAGTCAAACCTCACTGCTTGCACAGGTCACAGATAAGAGTGGAGAAACCAGAATCGCATCTGTACTTGATTCACGCGCCTATAAAGAAACCGCAGATGGACAAGTGACACGATTAACAGTCGATCAGAATCGAAGAGAAGAGGCCGTAGCAGCTGGTAGTCATGATCTATTAAATGTAGAAGATGCTGTTCAAAATAAGCCAACTCGTGTTTTAGGTTTTACCGAAGACACACCTGAAAACCCACTCCTTTCACGAGAGACAGTGCAGATTAATCGAACAATACTAGCACCAGGGGAAAAATTATACCTTGTCTCAGATGGTGTATCAGAAGGATATGATCCAGACGATCCATCGACTGCGGGGATACTGCAGCGCGTGAATGGAACGTATTTACAAGATCTTGCTGGGGGTATGTCCCAGATAGAAGCACGACATAAAGCCGAAGGAACATTATTTAAAGAAATCCACTTACAGAATGCACCTGACAATATACAAGACCTTGCCCGATACTTAACTCGTAATGAAGTTGGACATCACTCGAAAGATAATGTTACGGCAGTTGTTAT
>JACDET010000008.1 GCA_013816255.1 Candidatus Levyibacteriota bacterium
GCACTGGCTCGCACACGATCTCTGCCTCAGCCGGTACGCTCGAACTTGGGGCATATACGTTGACCGGTGCAATCACAGGTAATTCCCAAAACATCACTGGCATCAATAATTTATCAGCAGCCGGCGCAATAACATTTGGCGGATTCTCAACCAATAATGGTTTGCTCTACACCAATGGATCAGGCGTCGTCGCGCAAGCAGCAGCCGGAACAACAGGTCAGATCCTGATCGCAAATGGATCAGGCGTCCCAACGTTTACAACGGTTGGAACTGACGCGACAATTGATGCCAATGGTGCTTTGACAATTGCAAATAATGCAGTCGCTTTAGGCACTGATACAACAGGAGATTATGTCGCGACACTGACGTCAGGAAATGGTATATCTGCAACCGCTACAGGTGAAGGTTCGACTCCGACACTTGCTTTGAGTGCACTGACAGCTGATTGGGATCAGACAGGTGCATTTGACATTGTCCTTAACAATGCTGCAAGCGAATTGCAGATCAAAGAATCAGCAGGCAATACATACTTCGGTGCAATTGACGTGGGAGATCTGACAAATAACCGGACATATACATTCCCAGATGCGACAGGTACGATTTGTTTGGTGGAAGCGGGGAACTGTGCAGGATCAGGATCAGGTGTGACAACTGCTGGTGGGACAACAAACCGATTAGTGAAATTCACTGGAGCACAGGCAGTAGGAAATGCAAGCATTGAAGATTTGTATGCATCAGGCGTTGCTCTCACAATCGACACACTGGGTAGATTGGGTATCGGAACTGCAGTTCCAACAGGTCTTCTGACCGTCAGCGGTGGTAATTTCGGCGGCAATGCTGCAGCAGTCTTCAATCAAACCGGCGGGGCGTCCAATGACATTCTCACTGCGAGCGCTTCAGGAACTACGAAGTTCACTATCAATAATAATGGTAATGTCCAATTTGCAGGCAACACGAGTTTTATCAATACTCTGACATCTGTCGCGACACAGAACAGAACATACACACTGCCAGACAGTGCAGGAACGATTTGTTTGGTTGAAGCAGGGAATTGTGCAGGATCAGGTGGGGGATTGACTGGTGCTGGGACAGCGGGACAAATTGCGTTCTTTAATGGTGCGGGGACATTGACTTCTGAAACGTCTGGATTTGCCTGGGACGCGACAAACAATAGACTTGGAATCGGCAATGATACACCTGTCGGACGACTTGATGTCACTGGCGCAAATCTCGGCAAAGCTTTAGTCATCTTTGACGAAACAGGCGACCAGAATATTTTGGTTGGATCAGCATCCGGGACAACACGATTCTCCTTTGATAGATCCGGTAATTTGAATCTCATTGGCGGTGGATATCAAATAGGCGGCGCAAATGTGCTGACCTCCACAGCGCTTGGATCAAGTGTCGTTGGATCATCGTTGACCAGTGTTGGAGCGTTGGCCGGCGGATCGATTGCCAATGGGTTTGGGACGATCGCAACTGCCAACACCATCACTGGTACGACTTTGAACGGAACAACAGGTATCAACACTGGAGCAACAGCTGGTACACAAAGAATTGATGCAAGCGGTAACTTGGTCAATATCGGTGCGATCACGGCAAGTGGTGCTTTGACATTCTCCAACTACAGCACAAATGGTGGTATCTTGTACACCAACGGATCAGGTGTGGTTGGCCAAACAACAACTGGTACTTCAGGACAAGTGCTGCAATCCAATGCCGGAGGTGCACCGACTTGGGTAGATGCTGCAACACTTGGCACCAATTACTTCCAGCGCAATCTCGGTACTCTTTCACCACTGAATATAACTGATGATCTTTTGGTCGGCGGCACAGCAACAAGTTCAGCAAAATTCCAAATCTTTGGGAACACAGGGAATGCGACGACATCAGGATCACTGACATTTAATACTGCAAGTTCCATCCAGACGACTGCGAATCAAACGCTCACCATCGGGGGCAATACTACTGGCAATATCACGTTGTCTCCACTGAACGGTAATGGCAGTGTGACATCGACCGGGGATTTGAATCTGGTAACTGGGAAGGGCTATCAGATCAATGGAGCAAATGTGTTGACCGCAACAGCACTTGGAACTGGTGTGACAGGATCATCGCTTACAAGCGTCGGAGCACTTGCATCAGGTTCGATCGCAAATGGTTTCGGTACTATTACTACAGCGAACACAATTACTGGTACAACCTTGAACGGTACAACAGGCATCAATACCGGAGCAGGAGCGGGGACAATCAGAATTGATGCAACGGGTAATCTTTCAAATATCGGGACAATTAATGCGTCCGGGGCTGTTACGTTTACCAACCTTGGAGCTGGTATTGTGAAGTCTTCAGCAGGCGGTTTGCTTTCAAGTTCTGCTTTGAACTTAAGCGGGGCCGAAGTAACCGGAACACTTGGGGCAGGAAATGGTGGCACAGGTTTTGCGACCTATACAACAGGAGATCTGTTGGTTGGTAACGGATCAAGCACATTGAGTAAATTGGCAATCGGATCAGACGGGCAAATCCTTTCGATCGCAGGCGGTACACCATCATGGATTTCAAGTTCATCAATCAACTTCTGGCAACGAGCAAATGGTACAGTCGCCCCACTTAATATCACTGATGATTTGCTCCTTGGAGGGACATCGACATCATCAGCGAAATTTGCCTTCATTAATAACATCGGTTCAGGGACGCCAACGGCTAGTATTTCAGCGAATTCAGGGAATAATGCAACGTTCTTGACTGGTGCAGGTATTCTCGGTACCACCAATGCTCAGACATTGACCCTTGGATCTACATCTACAGGGAATGTTTCTCTTGCTCCAGGAGGAACTACAGCTTTGACTGCTTTGGCCAATGGCAAGGTTGGAATCGGGACGACCAATCCAAACGCCGTACTTGATATTACGGGTAGCGCTGGTGGAGGCTTGCCTATCTCCGCCCGCATCAATAACACTAATGCTGCAGGCGTGTCACAAGTTGTGTTGGCAAGCAACACTCGAGAGTTCGCATTAGGTACTGGTGGGTCAAGTACGGCTGCTGCGAATGCATTTTACATTCATGATCTGACTGCGAACGTGACTCGATTCGGGATTGATTCAGCCGGCAGAGTGGGTATTGGCTCGGACGCTGTTCTCAGTGTCTTGCGCGCCACACTCGATGTCCGGGGCAATTCTGGCACACTCCCTTTTGCCTCCTTCTCAGGTCAGACAGCAAATACGGGCTTCCTTGTCGATAACAACGGAGTCGGCGATCTTTTCACAGCATCAAAGTCTGGAGCAACGAAATTCACAATCCTCAACAATGGCAACGTCCGGATCAACAATCTCGCGAGTTGTGACACGATTGATACAGATGCCAATGGTGTGCTTGGATGTGGCACAGATGCTGGAGCGGGTAGTACTAATTATTGGCAGTTAAATAACGGTGCAGTCTCACCAGCCAATAGCACCAATGATCTTTTACTTGGAGGGACAAGTACCGCCAGTGCGAAGTTCGCATTCATCAACAATATCGGAGCTGGTACGCCAACAGCTTCAATTTCAGCAGGGACGAATGGCGCAATATATCTCACAGCAACAGGCACATTGCAGACAACAGCGAATCAAACCCTTTCTCTTGGTGGTAGTACAACAGGAAACATTCTCCTCAATAGTGACGGCAATAACTTTATCGGCATCGGAACCGCGACTCCAGATAGTCCTGTACAGATTAGTACCGACATCGATACTGTAGGCCAGATTCTTAAGATATCAGGGACGATAACAGGCACGAACAGTGATAAATCTGGTATTCTCGCAAGCCCCACTATCACGCCTTCAGGTGCTTCAAACAAATTCTATTTTGGCATCACTGCTGTGCCGTATTCTACCTCAACCAATCTCGCCAGTGGAGCTCTTGCTGGGTTATCTGCAGGTGCGTACTTTGATGGTGCAGGGACATTGGGAGCAGCTTATGGAACCTATATTCAAAATATCAAGGCAGGCGCCGGCACAATCAGTGATGCCTATGGCAGCATTATCCTTAATCCTAACCGTGTCGCGGGAACGATCACGAGAAATGCTGGTTTGGCAATAGGAAATCAGACTGAGGGCACCAACAACACCAACCTGCTCCTTGGCACGAGCACTATCCCAACAGGAAACTTCAGCATTTATAACGCCTCAACCTACACGAACTACTTTGCCGGAGTACTTGGCATAGGTACCACAAATCCACTTGCAACGCTTGATGCCCGGGGCCAATCCGGGACAACTCCTGTTGCCTCGTTCTCAGGCCAGACATCCAATGCAGGCTTAATCATAGATAACAACGGCGTAGGCGATATCTTTACAGCCTCCAAGTCCGGGGCTACCAAATTGACGCTGACGAATGCAGGCAATTTAAATCTCGCTGCAGGGAATGCGTACCAAGTTGGTGGGGTTAGTGGCATTACGCAGGGGACAGCAGCTTGTGTTACAACGACAGGTGGTATCGTGACAGGTTTTGGTATATGCGAAACTGGAGCTGATACATGGACACTTAATGCATCTGCCGGGACAGTCGCGACAAGTATCAGTACTGTTGATGTCCTTATCGGCGGGACGAGTACAGCCAGTGCCAAGTTCGCGTTCCTCAACAACACAGGCTCAGGTACACCAACCGCATCTGTCTCAGCAGGAACTGCTGGCAATAATGCCTTCTTAACTGGAGCTGGTAACCTTGGTACTACCAATGCTCAGACGTTGACATTGGGCGGTGCAAGTACAGGTAACATTGTTCTTGACAGCGGCAGTGGCATTATTACTCTTGCTGATAATACAACACTTTCTCAGAACCTCACTATTGCAGGATCAACTGGTTTGACATTCTCTTCAACCGGAAGCATCAACCTCGCAGGAGGAACTATATCTGATAGCACTGATGAGGTAGATATTAATGATGACTTGGCTGTATCAGGCATTCTCCAGGTTGGTGGCACGAGCGCAACAACGTATTCACGACTTGGGACCGGTACGAAAGGTGGTACAAATATCGATGCAAGTAATGATCTGTTTATCTCCGGCGCTTTGGAAGTTGATGACCTGATCTATGCTGATGGCGGTATCGATACGACATTTACCCTAGGCTCAGTTCTTTTCGCCGGAGCAAACGGAGTGCTGACAGAAAACAATGCCAACTACTTCTGGGACAACACCAACGCACGGCTTGGACTCGGTACAACTTCACCCCTTGCCCGCCTTGATGTCAGGGGACAAAATGCGACAACACCCGCTGCTTCTATCTCAGCAAATTCAAACTTTGCAGGCCTAGTCATTGATAACTCCGGTACTGGAGATCTCTTCACCGCTTCAAAATCAGGCGCAACCAAATTTGTTATCAATAATGCAGGCGATGTCCAAATCAGTAACTTGACAACTGCAGGTGGTATTTTGTACGCCAATGGCATCGGAACAGTCGCCCAAACAACAGCCGGCAGCTCAGGACAGTGTTTGAAATCAAATGGCGGTGCCACACCTTCATGGAGTGCTTGTGGAGGTGCAGGCGCTGCTGACAACTATTGGCAGATGACCGACGGCACAGTTTCACCATTTAGTAATACGCTTGATCTCTTGGTCGGGGGTACTTCTACTGCCAGTGCCAAATTTGCTGTCCTCAACGTCAACTCAGGTACACCAACTGCATCTGTTTCAGCCGGACTGAACGGTGCGGCATATCTCTCAGCAACTGGTGTTCTGGGTACGACAAACAATCAAACCTTGACGCTTGGATCATCAAGTACCGGCAATTTGGCTTTTGCTCCAGGTGGAGTAACTGCCTTCACAGCATTTGCAAATGGCAGAATTGGTATCGGCACCACCAATCCACTCGCAACACTTGATCTGAGAGGTAATTCTGGCACACTTCCAGCTGCATCAATATCAGCACAATCATCATTTGCAGGCTTAGTCGTCGATAACAATGGTGTGGGAGATCTCTTCACTGCTTCCAAATCAGGAGCAACCAAATTTGTGATTGATAATGCAGGCAATGTGGGGATCGGGACAAGTGCACCAGGATCAAAGCTTCAGGTAGCAGGAGATACACGAATCAGCGGACATCTCGCACTTGGCGCAACTGGAGCAATTAGTACTGCACAGCTTCTGAGCATTGCCGAGACATTATCCAATCCAGTCTCACCCCGAGGAATTGATCTCAGTTTGGTATCAAATCTCACAGCAGACAGTACAACAGATGGCATTGGTATTAGGAACGTTTACACAATAACAGGCACAGGAAATCAAACAATAGGAGGAGGCGTACGATCAGTTGGTGCCCTAAATGCTCTGACATGGAACAGTACAGGAACGGCGAGTAATCTGTTGGGAAGTGAAAATATTATCACGGCTGGTGCAGCATCGGGTGCGGTTACGCTAGCGAGAGGTGTCTTTGGACGAATTGATAACTCGGGCGCAAATACCATCAGCACAGCCAACGTGTTTGAGGCAGCTGCTACTACGGGAACTGGCACAATATCGAATTACCGGGGTCTTCTCGTTCCAAATCTTGGCAGCTCATTAATTACCAATAGTGTCGGTGTTGCTATCGTCGATCAATCAGGAGCAGGTAATAATACCAATCTTCTGTTGGGAACAAGTACCGCTCCATCAGGTAACTACAGCATTTATAACAGCTCAACCAACAAAAACTATTTTGCAGGCACCATTGGCATAGGTACAACAAATCCACTTGCAACGCTTGATGTCAGGGGGCTTTCAGGGACTACTCCTGTTGCATCGTTCTCAGGCCAGACATCCAATGCTGGCTTGATCGTCGATAACAATGGTGTTGGAGATCTCTTCACAGCAAGTAAGAGTGGTGCGACGAAGTTTGTGATTGCAAATAACGGTGATATTAAGCTTGCTGGCAACCAAACTATTGATACGTTAACTGCAGGAACACTCGGTATCGGCACAAATACACAAAGCGGTTTGACTCTGGGTCGAGCGGGTGCCGCGACAACGATTAATGGATCAACAATAACATTGCAGAACTTAACGTTAAGCGGTGTAACCGCAAATAATAGCGTATTGTACGCCAACACCTCAGGAGCAGTTGGCGCCGTCGGTACAACTTCAACCGCTAATCTTTGTCTCTTGTCAGGTTCAGGGGCAGCTGCTCCAAATTGGGGAGCGTGTGATACATCTACAGGCGTCAATCTATGGCAGCAGAACAATGGCGCGTTGTCACCAAAGAACACGACGGTTGATCTCTTGATCGGGGGGACAGCAAGTAACACAGCACAATTCGCAGTGCTTGGGGTCAACGATGGTACCCCGGTTGCTTCTGTTTCAGCAACCACCAACAAAAATGGTATCTCACTAGATGCTGCAAACAGTACGATTCAAGCAACATTGAACAACAATTTAATCCTTGGCGGCACGACAACCGGAAAGATCATCCTTGCTGATAATTTGCAGCTCAACACCAACACCATCCTTGATTCGGCTGCGGCAACAAGGATTGCTTTAGGTGCAACAACGACATTGACCAACACCACAACAACGTTCTCAGGTACCACAACAATCACAGCATCTGGCTTGACAACGTTCACAACAGCGGCAGCATTAAGTATGGGAAGCACGACATCATTGACCCTTGGTGGCAGTGCTACTGTCTATGGTGGGACAGGTGCATCATCGACATTGACACTTGCCGGAACTTCAAATGGTACTCCAAGCAATGCGCATCTATTCCTTAATCCAACCGGTCAGGGATCAGTTGCCATCGGTACCACAAATCCGCTTGCAACACTCGATGTCCGAGGCAATTCTGGTACAACCCCTATTGCCTCATTCTCAGGCCAGACCTCTAGTGCAGGATTAATCGTTGATAACAACGGCCTGGGAGATCTCTTCACTGCAAGCAAATCTGGGGCGACCAAGTTCACTGTTTTGAACAATGGTAATGTGCAAATTGCAAACCTTACAACTGCAGGTGGAGTGCTGTACACAAACGGCACAGGAACCGTTGCTCAGTCAACACAAGGGACATCAGGACAATGTCTCCAATCACAAGGTGTGACAGGTATTCCTGTATGGGGTTCATGTGACGGAGCGGGAAGTGTCAATTCATTCACGCTTGCCAATGGACTCTTGTACAACAGTAATTTGACCACGGACTTTGCAATCGGAGGTAACTCTTCTGCCTCAGCTAAGTTCCAAGTCAGCATCAGCGGCACGCGACCGACAGCTTCTATCTCAGCCACCACCGCAAATGCAGGTCTCGTTGTTGACAATACAATCGGTGACCTATTCGCAGCGTCAAGCTCAGGGCTAAACAGGTTTGTGATCAATCAAAATGGTAATGTCGGTATCGGTACGAGCAATCCATCAAGTAAGTTCCAAATTAATACACTCAATACAGCAGCACCGACATTTCAGGCTGCTATTTATACAGGTGGTAATAATAATAGTGGTCTAGTCATCCAAGGGGCAGCCGCACAGAGTACCAGTACTAATCTCCTGGAGTTCCAGGATTCTGATGGAACTCTCTTTGCAAGTGTCAGTTCAAATGGTAAATGGCGAGTAAATGGAGGTACAGCTGCTTTCCCCGGATATTCCTTTAGCAGTGATACAAATACCGGTATTTTTAGAGATACTGCTGATGAGCTGGCAGTGAGTACTGCCGGGACTGAACGCTTCCGTGTGATGTCTAACGGAAGTATTGGAGTTGGAACAGCTTCACCGCTTGCCACATTTGATATCCGGGGTAATTCCGGCACAACCCCTATTGCCTCATTCTCAGGCCAGACCTCTAGTGCCGGTTTTATCGTCGATAACAACGGCGTAGGAGATCTCTTCACGGCAAGTAAGAGTGGTGCGACGAAGTTCACGATTCTTAACAACGGTAATATCAGAATTAATAATCTCGCCAGTTGTAACACGATTGATACTGATGTCAATGGTATCCTCAGTTGTGGGACAGATGAGGGCGGCGGAGCGACACAGAATTACTGGCAGTTGAATAATGGTGCAGTTTCACCGTTCTCTAATACTGCTGATCTTCTTATCGGTGGAACTGCAACTACCAGTGCAAAGTTTGCATTCATCAATAGCCTCACAGGTACACCAACAGCAAGTATCTCAGCAAGTTCCGGCAACAATGCAACGTTTTTAACTGGTTTGGGTGTTCTCGGCACCACCAATGCACAGACACTGACACTCGGCTCATCTACGACGGGTAATGTATCATTTGCACCAGGAGGCGCAACTGCCTTCACAGCATTTGCAAATGGCAGAATCGGTATAGGCACCACCAATCCATTAGCGACATTTGATCTGAGGGGTAATTCAGGAACAATCCCAGCTGCTTCTATCTCAGCACAATCTTCATTTGCAGGATTAGTAGTCGATAACAACGGCGTAGGTGATCTCTTTACTGCTTCTAAGTCCGGTGCGACCAAATTCACTATCCGCAATAGTGGGGTAGTAGTCATCGGTAGCGATACCAATGGTCTGACATTTGATGCTATCAACGGCGGTCCGAATTACACCGGTACAGCGAGACCGACAAAGAAGATTACTTTGTCACCTGAATTTGCAGGTGCAGTCCTCACAGCTTCAGGTTCTGCCACTACTGTCGGGAGCATGACATCTGACGCCTCCACTTCAGCTGCCTTGTCAAACTTCCAGACATATTACGAATGGTCATCATCATCGACATCATTCCAAGATTACACAATTGCCGTGCGTGTGACATTGCCACAAGATTTCTCTGCATGGGCAACCACAAACGCGCTCCAGATTGGCTACAACACAGAACTTGGGGCCAACGGCAGCAATAAACTTGATGCCACTGTGTACAATACCGATGTTTCATTGTCAGCCACAGAAGCAGTCACCCCAGTGGCCTATTACCAGGCACAAAGCACCGCTTCCAAGACTTGGACCAATCTCAGCATTGATGATTCTGATCTTGATGATGGCAGTGCAACTGATCTGGACGCGCCAGGGGATACAGCAGTTATTTATCTCAGAGTCTATTCAAAAGACAGCAATCACGTACAAATTGGTGATATCGTGTTGAATTATCTCAGTAAATTCTAATGAAAGGCAAAATGAAAAATAAACTATTCGTATCTCTCTTAATCCTGATTTTACAAATGCCATACCTGGCTCCAGGAGTAGCGTACGCGCAGGAGCCTGCGGCTACTTCTTCGGCAGAGTTTGCAATCCCTACTGTTTCAAGCCTTGTGGCTGCAGTCACAGCGCTCTTTAAAAAACCTGAACCACCTGAGACGCCTGTTACGATCCGGCACTTGAGTAAAAAAGAATTCCGTTCAGATGAAGATGCATTGTTCTTTCTTGAAAATGCCGAAGAGCGGCAAAAGCTTGAGACAACCGTTACCGACCCCAAAGGTAATCCAATCGATCTCCCGGTACAGCTCAGCCAAATCGGAACAAATATCACAATGACTGTTGAGCCGCCAAAAGATTTTATCCCTGGAACATATACGGTGACAGTGAAAGAAAGCGATGGGCCGACGGTTGCCAAAACTGAATTTGTCTGGGGCGTGCTTGCGATCAACACACACAAATCTATCTATCTGCCCAACGAAACAGCCGAAATTGCCATCGCAGTGCTTGATGACAATGGTGCCATGGTTTGTGATGCCGATGTCGAACTGAGAATCAAATCGCCAAACGCATCTACCGCCAGCAGTGAAGCTGTCCTCTCAACCAAAAACGGCAAAATTATCATCAATGAGGAATGTCAAATCAAAGCAGTCACCGTAAAGCCAGATTACGAAACTTCCTATGTTGTCGGCGGTGTAGGCACGTATGCAATGAACCTGACTGCCACCACCAAAAACGGTACACATAGCATTACTGACAAATTCCAGGTATGGGAATCCGTTCCGTTTGATGTGGAGCGCACGACTGCAACACGTATCTATCCGCCAGAATCATATCCCGTCAATTTTACCATCACAGCCAATCAGGACTTTGTAGGAACAATCGTCGAAACCGTCCCGCATAAGTTCACCATTGGTCCTGCCCAATCAGGCACTTCCTATGATCTCGCCCAAAGTGCTACAGGTTCTGCGTCACCCAAAGAAGTTCTCGGGGCAAGCACGACTGGAATCAGTATGCCATTCAATGGACCATATCCCATAACCCAAGGATTTGGTGCATTGGTCACTGATGCTGGACTGTTGGGTAAATATCTTACCTATGGTCTGGCCGGTCATGATGGATTGGATTTTGGCCTACCGATCGGGACAGAAATCAAGGCAACAGGCGATGGAGAGGTGATACTGGCTGATGAAAAAGGGGACTACGGCATTACCATGGTCATACAACACCCATGGGGTCGAAGTTATTATGGGCATTTGAGTAAGATGGTTGTAGAGCAAGGGAAGAAGGTAACCCGTGGTGAAGTGATCGCACTTTCAGGGAATACCGGTGAATCTACCGGACCGCATTTGCATTTTGGTATAAAGCCGGTTAGCAATGACACACAAAACGGCTACTACGGCAAAGTCGACCCGCTACCGTTTCTGACTGCTCTGAGTACACCTTTACCTGTACTGATAGGCCAAGTCCTCTCGGCCAGTGATTCAGGAGCGCAAAACACCCCGCAAGGACAGCAGATGAAGATACTTACAGCATTCGACCAACCACAAGAGGTGCCAGACGGCGAGCCAGATACCAAACAACTCTCATGGGATGTTTCTTTGAAAAAAGGCGAAACCATAGCGCTTGGCTACACCTACAAAGCTCCACTCATAAGCCCGTATCTCTATACCCTCGGCCCCTTGAAGTTTATTAAAAACTGTCATGCTGAACTTGTTTCAGCATCTCCTACTTCCGACCCCGAGATCCTGAAACAAGTTCAGGATGACAAAGCATGCCAAAATAATGAAGTTTTTGCCGAGCAAAGAGAATGGCAAATCGCGGCTGATGTCGTGGTTTCTGGAACTACTGTGGCGAACGCAGAATATAATTCAGCAAACGGATCAAACATTGTGTTTGTATCTGATACAACTGGGTATGTGTTTTATGTTGACTCAGGGCACCCATGTAACTATAGAAAAACAACTGATGGCGGTATCACTTGGGGATCTACTGTAGCAGTTGATAGCCAAACTGATTGTATGCGAGTGCAGGTTTGGTACGACCGGTGGACACCGGGAGACACAGGCAACTCTATTCATATCGTAACAGCAGATGACAGTGCCGCTGATGATAATCTCTGGTACAACCGCCTCGATACAGCAACAGATACGCTGCTTGTGGCGGCAAACGCGGTACAATCGATTAGTCAAGATAAAGATAATACCTTTGCCTTTGCTGACAAGACCAATATTCACACAATCACCAAAGGAACCGATGGAGACTTATATGTCGGCGTACATGACGTTACGTCTACGACTGAGCTTAGTTTTATCAAAAAATGTACAGCGACGTGTAATACAGGAACGAACTGGACTGATGCCGGAACGAACCCTCTTGATGAAGCAAGCGGTGATATGGTGCTGTTAGTTCCACTGGCCAGTGCAAATATTATGGCCTTACGACTTGATAATAGTACAAATGATATTCAATCAAAAGTCTATAATGATTCAGCTGGCACTTGGGATGCGGGCTGGACTACAATTGACGCGGATGTACCGAATAATGGCCAATATGACCCGCTCATGTCGGCTGTCGTCAATCCGTCGAACTATGAGATCTATCTTGCCTATACTGCTGATAACGATACCCTTGTAACTGCTGATCACGACATCAGAACTGCCATCTATAATGGTTCAAGTTGGACAGCCAAAACTGACGCCTTAATCGACAGTAATGATGGCACTGGAAGCAATATGGGACTAACTGGCGTAAAAATAGGACTTGATACCAATACCAACGACCTCTATGTGCTCTACACAGCACGATCCAATATTTTAAATGCAGCAACGACCAACGTGTATTTACGGAAATCTACAAATCTTATGACAAACTGGGGAAGTAGATCACAAGTTAATACTAGTGCCGCGGCTGATTTTTATTCACCATTTTTTACACCGATATCAAATGAACGGCTTTATGCTGTATGGGGTGATTATGATGCCGCAGTCCGTGATATCTTTGGAGAAACTGCGGTGGACCTTGTTCCCAAGGAATTTCTCCTGCGTCACGGCAAGAACTTCAATGGCTCAGGCGTCAGACAGCCGTATACGTTCTAGTTGACAAAAAAATGAACATTTGATATATCTTATCTAGTTATGAAAAAATATATTGTTTCAAATCCAGAAATTATGAGTGGAAAGCCTTGTATAACGGGAACACGTATTCCTGTGAGTCTTATGTTGATTCGTCTCAAACAAGGATACACACTCAAAAAAATTCAAGAGATATATCACTGGGTACCGCTTACAACGTTTGAGGGGGCAATGGAAGAATTAGCCAGGCAGGTAAGTGATATATCTTATGAACCACAGCCTTTCCAAGCCTAAACTTTTGCTTGATGAGAATTTCGAGCCACGAATCTACTTACCAAAGCTTAATCGGTTATACGATATCAAGCATGTTGCCGAGGATTTACATAAAGGTGGTATTGAAGATCGTAAAGTTTATGAAATAGCTGTCAAGCAGGAGCGTATAGTTGTGACGTATAACGAGAAGGACTTTCGCTCATTCGCACATGTGAGTGAAAAAAGTGGCGTTATCGGGATTTCAACAAATTTAACACCAACGCAAATTGATACTAAACTCGCTGCCCTTCTCAAAAAAACCAGTTCCAAAAGCTTATATGGAGCATTCCATTATATCTCTGGAGAGACAACGTTCTAATATTTCCAGCAACGTATACTCTATGCTATAGTAGGAAAGCAATGCTAAAAAACTTCAAATCCCTTGATACAGTGCTTATCAGTAGGCTCTTGTTTGGATTTTTTATCCTCACAACCGTTTTCTCAGCGGGCGCAGCGTATTACTTCTATACACAATATAAAAAAGAAGCAGCTCCTCAGAAAGTGCTTTCCGGCCAAGATAGCAAAACACCAGAAGCTGTTATAAAAACTGCAAGTGAACTCATTGAGCTGCCAAAAGATGAAGAACCGGTTATTGCTACCGTCGATGACAAAACACAATTGGGGGATCAGGAGTTTTTTACAAAAGCCGCAAACGGAGATAAAGTCATTGTATATCCAAAAGCTGGACTCGCAGTTCTGTATAGGCCAAGCACCAACAAGATCATTGCCTCAGGACCTGCACAATATAATCAACCAACTGCAATCCCTGCAAGTTCGTCGGCCGAAGCCTCAGATTCAGCCTCGACCCCAGCTTCAAGCGGCATAAGAAAAGTACTCATACCTGAACGTTAAGCCGTACAATTACAGAGTACGTCGTGAACTAAGGAACGAAATACGAAAGAAGGAGAGATACAAGAGGCTCTTTACTCATCTGGATTAGAGAGTAATGGATTATACGTTGGTGTCGGAGCACTATTTGGATTGAATGGAACCTGCGTTGCTGTTGGATATATTTGATTAGTCGGCGCAGGCGCTGTTGCTTTTTGTTTTAACGCTTGTAATCGACTGACTAAGTCATTTTGTATCGTTGCATATGCAGGCTTTCCCGCTTGGTTATTTACCTCGTACGGATCAATAGCATAGTCATACAATTCCTTCTCTCCAGTAACATATTCAGTATAGAGATATTGTTCCGTACGGACAGAGAAAAAGTTAGGAGGATTATCCGCACTTACTTTACCACCGCCACCCCATTTTTGTAATAGTTCATTTCGCCATGATTGGGAAGTCCCTTCAATTAATGGAACGAGTGACATACCGTCCTGATATATGCCAGGAGTAACACCGGCAATTTGAGATATAGTAGAAGCTATATCGATATTTTGCACCAGTTGCGGAACATGTTTGGCTTGCTGTCCAGGATATCTGACCAAAAGAGGTGTACGCATACATACACTGTATGGACATCGCTTTTTTTGCCATCGGTGTTCACCATATGCAAAACCATTATCTGTCATAAAGATTATGATGGTGTTGTCAGCAACCCCTCGGGCGACAAGTGCGTCATCAATTTTTTTCAATGAGTCGTCGACAGCGAGCATCATTTCCCATGTCTTTCGGCGATTAGCATCTAAGTTATAAGCATTGGGCTTAACGAGATTTCGTATATACGCTGGTTTATCAGAAACGTCTGCTTCATTAAAGCTTTGGTCATGAGGCACTGGCTCATTTAGATACTTTCCTTTATGTCGAGGAGCTGGAGTAAATGGTGAATGAGGTGCGTTAGGAGCAAAATACAAGAAGAACGGACCCTGCGCTGTGTTTATGAAGTTTACAGCTTTTGTTGCGAGCACATCTGTTGAGTAATCAGCAGCGGTTGATCCGTACGTCCGTGTTGTATTATTCTCATTCAACGTGTAATTATAATAAGCAGGTCCTGGTTTGGTAAACGCCTGCCATTCATTCCAACCAGCAGGAATATATTCACCACGGTTCCAAGGATATCCATTAAGATATTTTCCAATCATTGCTGTTTTATATCCGCCTTGTTGCAGCCATATAGGTAAGGTATTTGCTTCATTTAACTTTTGGCCGTCATTTGGTGGAACATTATTTAAAACACCAGTGTGTGAGTCATATTGACCGGTTAATATAGTTGAACGGGAAGAACAGCAGAGTGATACATTCAAAAATGCATTATCAAACGTAATCCAATCTGTTCGGGATGAAAGATACGGCATCTTTGCAACAGAATCAATGTTTTCATCATCTGTCATGATAAAGACAATATTTGGTTTTTCAGTAGAAGCATTTGCATTGAAATTAGATTTTTCGCTCGAAAGTTTATTAAGAGCAACGAGGGCTACTATACATCCAACCAGAACAATTCCGGAAAATACGATACGTGTTGTTGACCATCTTTTTTGGCTACTTTTAGAGGTGCGGTTATTTTTGAGTCCTTTTTTTATTTGTATCATGCTCTTTGATTTCATTTGAAATGATGCATATAGCATTATATTTTGTCAAGTATTCAAGTTAAATTGCCGGCGTTGGGCTTGGAATGGGCGCTGCTGCTTTTTGTTTTAATACTGTTAACCGACTAACTAAGTCACTTTGTATCGTTGCATATTCAGGCTTTCCCGCTTTGTTATTTACCTCGTACGGATCAATAGCATAATCATACAATTCTTTCTCTCCATTTACATACTCAATATAGAGATATTGTTCAGTGCGTATAGAAAAAAAGTTCGGTGGATTTCCGACAGTGACACCGCCTCCGCCCCCCCATCTTTGCAACAGTTCCGATCTCCATGACGTCGCAGTTCCTTCAATTAATGGAACAAGTGACATTCCGTCCTGCTGTATACCTGGAGTCACACCGGCAAATTGAGCAATGGTAGAGGCCAAATCAATATTCTGAACCAATTGCGTAACATGTTTGCCTTGCTGTCCCGGATACCTGACTAAGAGAGGCGTACGCATGCATGTACTGTACGGGCATTTTTTCTGTTTCCAACGGTGTTCACCAAGCGCATATCCATTATCTGTCATGAATATGACAATTGTATTATCTGCAACCCCCTTCGCAACGAGCGCATCATCAATTTTTTTCATTGATTCATCGACTGCCAGCATCATTTCCCATGTACTTCGACGATCTTTATCTAACGAAGCAAGATTAAGCGTAGGTAGTTTACGAATATAGGCTGGCTTATCAGAAACATCTGCCTCATTAAAGCTTGGGTCATGAACTACTGGCTCCTTGACATATCGTCCCTTATGACGGGGTGCTGGAGTATACGGGTTGTGCGGTGCGTTTGGAGTAAAGAATAAGAAGAATGGCCCTTGTGACGAGTTAATAAAGTTTACAGCTTTTGCGGCCAGAACATCTGTTGAGTACTCATCTGCGGTTGATCCGTATGTCCGTGTTGTACCATTTTCATTCAATGTATAATTATAATACCCAGGTCCTGGCGCACTAAACGCTTGCCATTCATTCCATCCCGCAGGGATATAGTTACCCCGATTCCATGGATAGGCATTAAGATATTTCCCAACTAACGCTGTCTTATATCCTCCCTGTTGTTGGAGCCATACAGGGAGCGTATTTGCTTCGTTTAACTTTTGGCCGTCATTTGGTGGAACGTTATTTAAAACACCGGTGTGCGAGTCGTACTGGCCGGTTAAGATACTTGAGCGGGAAGGACAACAGAGTGCATTATTCAAAAATGCATTATCAAAGGTAATCCAATCGGTTCGAGAATTAAGATAGGGCATCTTTGCAACAGAGTCCATCATTTCATCATCCGTCAGGATAAATACAATATTTGGCTTTTCAGTAGAAGCATTTGCATAAAGCGCGGATTTTTCGCCGGAGATTTTGTTGAGGGAAACGAGTGTGATGATAAGTCCAATGATGGTAATACCAAAGAAGAGGAGATGAGTCTTTGACCATTTTCTTTGAGGACTTTTACTCTTGCGATTATTGATGACTCTTTTTTTTGTTCCCATGGTTATTATTACTTGCTCGCTTATATTATTACCACTGTAGCACTCTATTGTCAATATATCTTTTTATAAGTGCTCGATTGTAGTGGTCAGGGTCAGGCATGGTTTGTGTTAGTGCGACACTTGTATGAGGATTTGGAGATGTTGTAACGGTTTATTTTAACCCAGTTACTCCAACTGGTGGATAGGCAGTTGCATTAGCGGTACAAAGTACTCCTGTTTTGCCATCTGCTGATGACCAAACAACCCAACTAACCTGTGTACTATTTGGTGTACAACCAGCTTTCGTAAATTCATTGAGTGATTCTGCTCGAGCATAAATAATTGCGTCAGTGCCATTTGATTCATAGCAGTAACCGTTCTGTGCAACACCAGCTTTGACACAAGGGACTGATGTATTATTTGGTAGTGCTTTCAAGTCTCCAGATATCTTTAATGGATTCATCCATGTTGTGCTTGAAGCTGGGTATGCATTTGTACCTTGGCTTGCTTGATAAGCCTCGACAGAACGAGACAATTGGCTAATTGCTGTCTTTTCTCCAGCATCTCTGCCGCGCGCTAATTGCTCCAACGGATTTATAGCTGTTAAAACAACTGCTGCAAGAACACCAATTATTCCAATAACAACGAGAAGCTCGATAAGGGTAAATCCTTGTTCTTTTTTAAATGTAGTTTTAGTAGTCATAGTATTTACGATTAATACAATTAAAACATTACAGAAGAGCAACTGTCAATAGGGCAACTTTTTGTAAAACACAGAGCACTTTATATACTATTTTCCGAGAGGCTATACGAGTTCTTTTTGTAACTATGCAGTACGTATTACTCTCTTGACAAGCGCTTGTTTTTTAACTTAGGCTACTATATAGATGAGAAAAAAAGCAATAGTTATCGGAGGGGGATTTGCGGTCATGCTGATGGGTGTTATCTTGGCGGTGTCGTTGACACAGCAACAGCAGGAGACAAGAAGTAGAGCTGCAAGCGGAAGCGCTACGTTAGCTATTACACCTGATTCAACAACAGAAAATCCCGTCACAACGCAGGTCGGAAATCCTGTGAGTGTCGATATCATACTGACTCCAGGGCAAACGCAAGTATCACTTGTTACCTTTGATATACTCTATGATGCTTCTGTATTGCAGGCAAACATGGGTACCATTGTCTTGAATAATACAGCATTTCCTGTGACAGTAGAAGGTCCAATTGCTGAATCTGGGAAGCTTGCAGTAACGGTTTCTATCGGATCAGATCCAGTAAATGCAATTAAAGTCCCAACCAAAGTAGGAACCCTAACCTTTACAGCAATAGCTCCGACAGCATCAGCTACAAATGTCACTTTTGGACCGTTAACGAAAGTATTATCTGTTGGGGCAAGTGATGATAATGTGAATGTCCTCACAGGAACTACTCCTGGTTATATAGTTGTACAAGCAGGTCCAACAAGTACCCCAACCCCAACTCCTGGGATCGATCCATTTCCAACGACAATCGCTACACCAAGTCCAACGTTGACCGCTGCACCAACGGTAGATCCACGAGCAACAATCCTTGACCTAACACTCCTGCTCCATGGTATTGGCACAGGTGGCGATAATGCAAAAGCAACTGCAGGTGGTAATCCGCAACCAAATCGGACACAGCGTACAGTAACTGTGAATATTATTAATAGTAATAACAAAGTGGTAGGGACAAAGACAGGTACCGTTACGTATAATCCACTTGCTGGTACTTTCACAGGAAAGATTGACGCCGGAGTAGGATTAGCGAGCGGTTCATACACAGTCAAAATAAAGACAGATCCATACCTTAAGACATTGGTTCCTGGTATTCAAAAACTTACAGCAGGACAAGTGAATACCTTGCCAGCAACAACATTAATTTCAGGAGACATTAATAAGGATAATAGTATTAATATACTGGATTACAATATTCTTTCCGGTTGTTACAGCGACCTCCAGCCTGCAAAGAGTTGTACCGCTGCAAATACTATTCTTGCAGATTTGACTGATGATGGGAAAATTAATCAGTTTGATTACAACCTCTTTCTTCGGGAGTTAACCAATCGAAGTGGAGAAAGCAATCCGACAACTGCTCCTACCCAGGCTACAACTGTTGCGCCGTCACAACAGGTATCACCATCGCCAACACCGGTAACGCAAACAGGAACATCATTACTCCAACCAGTCAGTACGTATACATCATACAAGAACCTCCGGTACAGTAATGCAAGTACACGCCTGCTCCTTGATCTCTATGTGCCCGACCACAGCGGCGTGAAACCTTTGTTAGTCTATATCCACGGTGGCTTCTGGAGTAGTGGCAGCAAAGATTCGTGTCCTCCAATCCAGGATTATGGCAGCAAGACGTTTATGCACCGAGGGTTTGCCGTAGCTTGTATCAATTACCGTTATTCCAGTGAGGCTATTTATCCGGCGCAAATTGAGGACGTGAAAGCAAGTATTCGGTATCTTCGAGCAAATGCTTCACAATATGGATTGTATGACACAAAGATTGCTGTCTGGGGTAGCTCAGCAGGGGGGCATCTCGCGGCTCTTGCCGGTACAACGAGTGACATCACTGCATATGACAAGGGGGAAAATTTGCAATATTCAAGCAAAGTCGATGCTGTTGTCGACGATTTTGGACCGATTGACTTAGAAGCACTGTTGTCATCGCCTACCACTGATCCGAAAGGCTATGCTAGCGGCGTAAAGCTACTGGGTGGTGAGGGACCTGATCTTTACCCAAGAGCACGGGCTGCAAGTGCAAGAACCTATATAACCGCAGATGATTCACCGTTCTTCATAGTGCACGGCAGTATTGATAGAATTGTCCCATTAAGCCAGAGTCAGCTCCTCGATGAGACGCTGAGAAATCTCAATATACCTTCACAATTAAATATCATATCTGGAATGGGTCATGGTGGAGCACAGATGTTTGAGCCGGCTCGGCTCAGTGCAATTGCACTATTCCTCGATACATATATTCGATAAGTGTAGGCTATTTGCCTCTATCAAAAAATACTCATCCTTCGTATCTTTTTCCAGTTTGGAGCGCATGGTTCATACCTAGCACAATCACTTATGGTAAAATTATAGTATACCGTCGTAGCTCAAAGGATAGAGCAGTCCCGTCCTAAGGGAAAGGTTGGAGGTTCGATTCCTCTCGACGGTACACGGCTTAGGCCTGCAAGCTCTTGTATTCGCCAACATGGCATCTTTCTCATCCTTGGGGTACATTATAGCGCAACTCTCTGGAATTGGGGTGAGATAGACACATTTGTGTTGCATACTCCTCAGGTATATAATCCACCCATGAAGCGCAATGATGCAATTCAATTTGTGGTACTTCGGAGTTTGGGTAACTTTCTTGTACTCTTTAGTCTGTACGGTGTTGGTGCGACTTTTGGTCCAGCTGCGACAGAACAAGTAAAGTACGCAATCATTCAGATAAGGGGAGTAGAGTTTGCCGTGGCAGATACTACTTCTGTCATCGCGATCGATAGCTCGGCAATCCCCTCCACGAGTGAAACAGAGCCCGGGATTGCTTCGTCACGTTCAGTTGGCATGAACGTGGCTTCGCCACAAGCTCCTCGCAATGACGCTTCTAAATCGCTTAGTTTTGCCGAGATCCTTGCAGGAGAGAAAGAACAAATATTGATACCCAAAGACTCATTGTTTAGTATTTTGATACCAAAGATAGGGGCATCTTCACAAGTCTTTGCCAATGTCGATGCTGAGAACCGCGAAGAGTTCATTCCAGTCCTACAAAAAGGTGTCGCTCACGCCAAAGGTAGTGTCTTTCCAGGCCATCCGGGCAATACCTATCTCTTTGCCCATTCCGCTGATAACTTCTGGGATGTAGGCAACTACAACGCCGTATTCTATACGCTAGGTAACCTTTCTGAGAATGATGAGATAATCATCTTTTTTGAAAGTAGGCGATACACTTATCGAGTGACAAAAACACTGGTTTCAGATCCAAATGATGTGACCTATCTTACAGCACCCCAAACAGGCCCAAACCGATTAATTCTCCAAACCTGTTGGCCACCAGGGACGACATGGAAACGGTTATATATTGTGGCAGAACCGAAAGAGATTAAAGATTAAAGATTTAGGATTTAAGAGATGTAGGATTTTGTTTTTTGGATTAGGCCTTGAAGAAGTTTGTGGGTGTGATTTGCTTGATCCATTAGATTGTCGGTTTGATCTTCACTTAAATATCCTACATCTTTTGCTATGAGAAGAAAGTCTTTAAGTTCAGTTAATGAGCCTTGAGATTGATAATAGAATTGTAATTTTTCTTTGTATGTCTTCCTACCGAATCCCTCTGCAATGTTAGCGGTTACTGATGACGAAGCTCTCCTCATCTGATCAGTCATAGCATATATCTCTTCTCTAGGAAATATTTTTGTAACTTTGTATATTGAAACAACAAGTTTATGTCCTTCTTGCCAGGTGATTAAATCCATAAATGAATTTATTTTACCATTATTCATTCTTAAATCTTCAATCCTAAATCTTTAGTCTATTTAAGCCCAATCGAGTAGAGTGTGGGGGCTACACCCAGGTTGTTGAAGTTGGTAAGCATAACAATCTTTGATCCATCAGGCCATGGATAGACATAATCTTCGACAAATGGACCAGCGTACAGTGTGGTCAGATTTGACCCATCATCTTCAATGATCTGAATCTGCTTATTGTTCACATAAAGAATATGGCTTGAATCCGGGAACCATGTGAGTGGTGAGACACATGTAACAAATGGAACACATGTACAATCAGCCGATTTATCAGTACAGACTTTATCTTGTGGTTCAACCAGTCTTGTATTGATATCCTCTTTGATGTTGTAGACATACATTGCACCTTCTTCAAGATCACGGCGTTCGTATAAAAGGTTATTGCCAATCAAACGCGGTTTGCGGTAAACAGGCATTTCGGCCGATGCCGAGGCTTGATAGAGAATCTTGTTATCATCAGGTGACCAAGAGAGAATTCGCATATTACTTTGGAGGAACTTCTGCACGTCAGGTTTAAGAGACTTTAGCTGTGCAAGTTCTTTATCTGCCCGCTGTTCTTCCCAAAGTTCAAGCGTAGAAGTATATGTCGCTGTAATATCTTGCGGCGCATCATTCAGGCGTTCTGCCGAAAGAAGATAGTATGTAGGCAAGCCATCAGGAGTAGCTGAAATACTTGCCATAATCTGCTCTCCATCAGGTGACCACGCAAGTTGTGCTTGGGAAAAGATATCGACTGTGTCATCAGCAATTTGTGTCGCTGCACTTTGGCCGGCAAGAACAGGGAAGGTCCGGGACGTCATATCAAAGACATAAATACCGTTTCTTCTGGCAGAGTTTGAAGCTATATTAAAAGCCAATTTGGTACCTGTCGGGTCGATATAGGTTGATTGAATACCAAGCGTTGAGATGCTTTGCAGCGTCGGCGCTTTTGGAAAGAGTGTGGCGTCGGCATTTGAGACAACTTCCCGTTGGATTTCAAAATCTTTTTGCCAATCATGATAGCCGTCTTTGGCAATTTTTATTTTGTACTTGCCTGGATTCAAGTTCAAACTCCCGTTGGTTGCTGTCGTAGGGTTTGGACGGTCATTAACAAAAACTTGTGCACCGGTTGGATTACTTGCGAGGTTGAGAATACCTGTTTTGGAAACCTTTGGTTCTCCTTCCTGTACAAATAATCTATATCCTTTCCCATAAAGAATGACTGCGGCTGTCGCTGAAATAAGAAAGAGAAGTACCAATCCTGAAACGATAACCTGCCGTTTGGTTGAATGCTGCGGATGATCATCCGAAGTAGAAGGTTTTTTAAGCACAGGCTTTTTCATAGTAGAGTTATTATACGAGTTTCATATAAGGGGTGCAATGGGGCACTAGGGTTTAGGGGCTAGTGTCTAGGGTCTAGTTTTCGGTTTTACGTTTTACTTTTTGCTTTATATTTCTAGGGGGAAATGTTGTTCAATTTTGGAAATTGCATAAATTAGGGTTTTAGGTAAAAAACTTTTTGTGTTCATTTTGGTGAAATGAAAGGTTTTAGTGTCCTTTATGAATTAGCACTTGCATCATAATAGCTCATTGTTGTAATCTAACTATAAGCCAAGATATGATTAAATGATATATTTAGTGAGTATTTTGATATAGTAATTTCTATGAATTTCTCTCTTCCCAAAACCAAACGTATTGGTATTGACCTCGGCACTGCAAACACCCTTGTTTACGTGGTCGGGGAGGGGATTGTCCTAAACGAGCCCACGGTCGTGGCTGTTACAGCTGAAGAAAATCATGTCGTGGCTGTCGGGCGTGAAGCCAAAGATATGCTCGGAAGAACTCCAGGAAATGTAACCGCGTTACGTCCACTCAGAGATGGAGTCGTCGCTGACTATACAATCACTGAAGCAATGCTTTCATACTTTATTGATAAAGTCTGCGGCCGAACCCGTTTTCTGAAACCTGAAGTTATGGTTTGTATCCCCTCAGGCGTGACGCAGGTTGAACGGCGTGCAGTGTTGGATGCGACGATGTCGGCCGGTGCCAAGGTCGCGTATCTCATCGACGAACCGCTTGCCGCAGCAATCGGTGCCAAAATTCCTATTGCGCAGGCTGCAGGCCATATGATTGTCAATATCGGAGGCGGCTCCACAGAGTCTGCAGTTATTTCACTTGGTGGGGTAGTCGTCCATAGCTCAGTGCGCGTTGCAGGCAACAAAATCGACGAGTCTGTCGCCTCATATATCAAAAAGAAGTTCAATCTCCTTATCGGTGAAACGACTGCCGAAACCATCAAAATCCAAATCGGCAATGCAGTACCTGTGGAAAATGCCAAAAAAGAATACAAAACCATGGAAGTCCGCGGGCGTGACACAATAACAGGCTTGCCCCGTACCGTGATTCTCGATGAGCTGCAAATTAATGAAGCAATTAAGCCAGCTCTTCTAGAGATAGTTAAAGGTGTCAAAGAGGTTCTCGAACAATGTCCTCCAGAACTTGCTTCAGACATCATCGATAAAGGAATCGTCATGTCAGGAGGGACATCACTTCTTACCAACTTTGACAAGCTCATGACTCAGATGACAGGAGTTCCGTGTCATATTGCCGAAGACGCACTCCTCTGCGTCGCCCGTGGGACAGGGGTTGCTATGGAGAATATTGAATTGTACAAGCGAAGTATTAATAGGAAATAAGTCCATAATTCGTCATTCCGGCCCAGACCTGTCGGGATCTCGATTCGATCGGGGCTTATCCGGAATCTGTCTATTGGACGCACCACGAATCACTGATCCTGGATAATCCAGGATGATGAATATAGTGTCCTGTAAGGCAAACAATGTCGTTTGAAGATTGCAATGCATAGTGTGTTATATAGATGAGTTTTTCACAAAATATAAAGTAATATAATAAAAAATAAAATTTTATGCAGTAATATATGGTGAATAAAGCTAAATCCCAAATTTATCGAAGCTATTAAAAGAATACTTTTTATATTCATTAATAGATAAGTGTGAACATTTGCTTTTTAAATATTAGATTTATAGTAAGCTGTGAAGTATGTTAAATAAACAAAATATCCTTGGTGTTGGTATAACCTCAGATAAATCCTCGACAATCCTGGAGTATGTGATAGATCAAATCCATGGTGGCACGAAAAAGCTTTTTATTGTGACTCCAAACCCCGAAATACTTTTCTATGCAAAGAGCCATTTAGCCTATAAAGACAAGCTAAACTCTGCTGATATTGCTCTGGCTGATGGGATCGGAGTTATCTTGGCAAGCCGTCTTCTTGGGCTTCCAATACAAGAGCGGACAACAGGTGTGGACTTCATTGAACAGCTCTGTGAAATGTCTCGTGAAAAGCCCATATCCATGGGCTTTCTTGGTGGTAGAAGTAATGTAGCAGAGCTTGCGGCTGAGTGCTTGAAGCAGAAGTACCCTTGGATAGATGTTGTTTTCACAGGAGAAGAGTGGGATAGTAGGGGATTTAAGATTAAGGATTTACGATTAAAGAATGACAATAAAGATGAAAAAATCCTAAATCCTAAATCTTTAATCGTAAATCAACCACAAATTGACATCTTATTTGTGGCATATGGTTTTCCGAAGCAAGAGGAGTGGATCTATGACAATTTAGCAACACTTCCTGTTAAGGCTGCAATGGGAGTGGGAGGAGCTTTCGATTATCTTAGTGGGTCAGTTCCTCGGGCACCGAAGTTTATGCGTAGGTTGGGGTTTGAATGGTTGTACCGTCTCACTATTCAACCTTGGAGGCTCAAAAGACAAGTGGCTTTGCTCAAATTTATAGTCCTTATACTAAAAGAACGCTTTACTCATTCGTGAAGGGTAAATGTCATGTATAATACCAATTCACATCCTCTGTAATCCAGCTATTGAGGCGTGTAAACTCATCTATACTCTTACTTTATACTTACTGAAAATCTATTAAAAAGTTTACACTGTGAAACGATAATGGATTTTACATTACTCGACAATATCCTATGAAAATCCTTTACCTTTTTAACTTTCCTCTTTATGGCAATGGTAGCGCTAGTTTTCTTCGTGAACTCACGACCCAGCTTAAAGATAAACACGAGATTGCAATTCTTTCACCAGATACTCGCAGACTCCCTGGAGTTAAACATTATGTGGTTAAAGCACCGCAAGATGGAGTCCTTGTCGGACACCCTGAAATGCCAGGAGCCAAAAAATTCCAAGACATGGATGGTCGGGAGATAGGTGAGATATACACTACCTATCTGTGGTCAACTATTCAAGCGGTCAATGATTTCAAGCCTGATGTCGTTCATGCTTTCCATACGACATATCTTCCAAGTATTGCGCGTTTGATCAAATCATTTTATGGTACAAAATATATTATCACGACACATGGGAGTGATTTGAGTTACTTTGACCAAGACAAGCGTTTTGCAGGATTGATGCGTGACGCAAACCGTGAAGCAAGATTTATTACAGCCTGCAGTGACTTTACCAAGAAATGGTATATACGCATGTTTGGTGAGGCTCTGAAGCGTAAAACTTCAACAATCGTCGGTGGAGTGAATCTGGATCACTACAAAAAAGATCCTGTACAGATTGCCAAGATTAACAAAATGTACGATCTTGAAGGAAAGAAGGTTGTACTGTTTACAGGAAGATTGACCAAGCACAAAGGAGTCGCGTACTTAATCCGCGCAGCTAAAAGTATCAAAGGAACAGTTTTGGTTATTGGTGACGGACCTGAGCGAAGTGTCCTTGAAGAAGAGATCAGAAAGCACAAAATTACCAATGTCATCATGACTGGATACATTGAGAATAAAGAGCCAATCTACCACGCGTTTTATGAGCGGGCTGATGTCTACGTGGCTCCAAGTACATGGGATGAGCCTCTTGGTTTGACGATCATAGAAGCTATGGCTGCACGCACACCAGTTGTGGCTACCAAAAAAGGTGGTATTCTCTCGATCATCAATGATAAAGTGAATGGCTTCTTGATCCCATCACGAAACGCTTCAGCAATTGCTGAAAACGTAAACATGCTACTGGAAAACGATCATCTACGTGAACAGATAGGGAATCAAGCCTACAATACGGTCGTTGATAAGTTCAGTTGGAAAAAGATTGCCAAGAAATTTGAGAAACAATACGAAGAGTTGGTCGGGAAGAACTGGAAGAGAGAAATCCTCCCAATCGAAAAATTCTTCAACTGGGTCTTTGCCAAAGCCTAAATAATTGATATCCATATACCCCTTAATTAGTACTATGATATAATAAGATCATGATTGAAAGACCTCCTATGCTTGTTTTTGGCCAAGGCCCTGTAGTTGCCCCAGAGCATGCTCAAAATATTAAAGCCACTGATATTCCCTTAAATGAACCTAAAACAAAAGCGGGGAAATGGCTTCGAAGTGCATTCGTTAACGCAAGAAATCGACATTGGATTGCTACTAATCACTCTCACATTCAGCCACTAGAAGGTTCAATGAATCGTTGGGGGACAGAGGTTATATCTGCTGGACGTGAATTATTCAAAAGAGGTACGACAAGAAACTTTATAATAATGGGTGGGAAAACTGATGAGACAAAAAAACTAGGAGCAGAATCTGAACTCATTGAACGTGGAATAGTCGCACCATTTGCAAATGAAATGCATCTCCCCATAACTGAAGCCGAAAAGGATTCAAGTAATACATTTGAGAATCTCGTAAATATATGTAATCAAGTACTAGATCTTCCTGGTGGACCGGAAGAAGTTGATAGTATGGGGGCGACTTTTCATCTTACTCGCATGAAAATACTAATGAAGCTATTTGATATTAAATATAGACACGTTATTGGTGCTAGTGATGTTATGTTATACGCCGCACAAACTGCAGATCAAGTCGATCATGCAACGATTAATGATATAAATGCAAGGCATGATGGCAATATCGTATTTAATGATACCGGATTAACGAGAGCTGTTGGTGACTTTCATGATGAAAAAAGTAGCGCCCAAAAGCGTGCAGAAGAGGATCTATGGACTCGGGTCTTACTAACTGTGCCTGAATACTCCTTGCCTTATTTTGCTAAAATTCAAAATGATGATCGCTTAATGGGAATTATGCGTAACTTTGATACAAATTTCTTCCCCGCATCTGATACAGAGCCTTCAGCTCTTATGGCCCATGACATTGATATTAAAATAGATACACCTGATGCAATAAGGCTAAAATTAGCACGTATACAGAGAAAATTACCGGACGAGGCAGAAAGAGACAAATGGATTACAGAGCAAAAGCAGGGAATAGGGTGGCCAGAAAAAGTTGAGCAGAAGTTTCAAAACATTTTATATCTTCAAGCAGCTTAGTTTAGCAGCCTATATGCATTTAGCGATAAGTCAAATCAAGTGCTCCTCTTATTCAATTCTTACTTTACTTGTATATAATTCTTATTGCTGAGTTTTAAAATCAACATTATGAAAATCTTACAACTATCTCGGTTGAAATTTAATCTTACTCCTACGCAAACAGCCTCGCGTCCAAGGATGATTTATGATCTTAGCCAAGGATTGATTGTAAACGGCCACGAAATAACTGTTTTGGGGACAGGAGATAGTCACCTTCCTGGGGGAAACATTATTGGTGTTATACCAAAAGCATTTACGCAGTTACCTCCATTTGAGAATCCAATATATGCTGAGACGAGTTATTTGCTGCAAATGGTGAAGAAAATTGAGGAATTAGCTCCGCAGTACGACATCATTCATAATCACACAGACCCAGAATTTATAAATTTATTAGCCACAAATACTATAAAAACACCAATGCTTACCACATTACACGCACAGGCAACAAAAGAATTTGACGATGCTTTGAGCCTGTTTCCGAATGCAAATTTTGTGTCAATCTCACAAGCGCATAGAAAAGGTTTTACCAAAACTGCCATTAAAAATATTGTTTATAACGGTGTAGATACCGGACTATATGCATATTCAGAAAAGAAGGAAGACTATATGTTGTGGATTGGGAGACTCGGAAAAGCCAAAAATGATGACGGAACTTTCATGGATGCCAAAGGTGTCCGCTCTGCAATTCAATTGGCAGAAGCTACAAACCGACGACTAATTCTTTCAGGAAATGTAGAAGATAAAGGCTTTTATGAACAAGATATTAAACCTCATTTGAGTAATAAAATTGAATGGGTTGGTGAAGTTTCATCTGAGCAACCATTACCAAAAGAAGAAGTTGTAAAACTCATGCAAAAGGCAAAAGTCTTTTTGATGACGATTAATTGGAATGAGCCATTTGGTCTTGTAATGGCTGAATCGATGAGCTGCGGGACTCCAGTTATAGGATTTGATCGAGGTGCTGTATCAGAAGTTATTTCTGATGGCAAAACCGGATTCGTTGTTGACCCAAATCATGGAATTGATGGTTTAATGACGGCACTTGATAAAATTGATGCCATTGATTCCAAAGTTTGCCGGATGCATGTTGAAAAAAACTTTAGTATTGATTCAATGGTCACAAATTACGAATCGGTCTACAAAAAAATTCTACAACAACAATAAATTTTTCAAATAATATTTTTTATTTCCAGCAAGTTTATAAAATTTGTTATCAATTTTGGCGACTTAAAAAACTTTCATAATTCATATGAGCAAATTGTTTGCGTGATTAACTCGTCATCTTTAATGATGAGCTGTTTATGGAAACATTTATTGCTCAGAAGTTTACTGTGTAAAATTTTGGCTTGAAAGTGGATATAAAAACGATTTATCCCTATATAAAAATACTATAATAAATGAGTTTAAAAGAATCAAAATATGCTTTGTTATAATAATTTTCAGGCTTGATATGTCTATCAAAATTCAGTACGATTTTAGTACCATATACAATTTACCGTTGTTGCTTTCTCCGGAGGGATCAACGTATCTTAAAAATATTTATGATCGTATTTGATATAAAAAGTGGAAAAAATTTAATGTATGAGTAAGTGATAAAATAGTCATTACATTGATTTAACCTGCCTTGTACGCAATTGTATGGCGATTGAGGCTAGATTTGCCTATTTGTAAATGATAGAATCCAGTTGTTAAGCATTTAGTTAAAATATGAAGATAGCAATACTTGCAAAGTTAACAAAAAAGATTTCTCCTTTAACACATAGTGGTACAGAAGCATTTACTTATGAACTCACGCAACATTTAGTAAAAAGAGGTCATGATGTTACCTTGTACGCTTCATCAGATAGTCAAACTGATGCAAAGTTAGTGAGCGTTGTCGATACTGAAACGGCAAAAAAAGTAGTGGGTGAAGATAATATGGCTCGTGTATATACGATGCTCTTGGCTCGAGATTTAGCACAGGATTCTGATACGTACGATATCATTCATAATAATCTCGTTCATTATTATTTCCTTCTGCCTTTTGTCCCATTTATCAAAACTCCAATACTGCACACAATTCACAATGCATTTTTCCAAGATCCAGATTGGACACAAGCAATAAATGCATTTGGTGCAAGCAAACGTGAACAAAAAGCATTTGTATCAAAAAGTGCACAAGCATTTGCACGTAGCACGCAGAATTCTTCAGTTATATATAATGGAATTGATACTGACATGTACGCTTTCCAAAAAAGTGCTTCTGACTATGTCTTATGGCTAAGCCGAATGTCTCCAGATAAGGGTGTTGAAGAGGTGCTCGCTGTTGCTGAAAAAACCAAAAAACCCTTTATTCTCAATACAGTTCTTAGTACACAGAAAGAAAAAGCGTATAAAGAATCATTAAAGAGTCGCATAAAAGACAATGTAACGCTTAAGCAAGAATATTTGCAAGAAAGTAAAATAAATCTTTATCAAAATGCGAAAGCATTTCTTTTTCCAATTATGTGGGAAGAGCCATTTGGTCTTGTGATGCTTGAAGCAATGAGTTGCGGGGCACCGGTTATTGCGTATGCAAAAGGATCTGTACCTGAAATTATTGAAGATGGTAAAACAGGATTTATTGTGAATAGCTCAGATGATGATATCCGTGGGGATTTCATTATCAAACAAACTGGTGTAGCAGGTTTGTGTGAAGCTGTGAATAAGATATACGCTCTTTCAGATACCGAATACCAAGTGATGCGTCAGGCAGCTCGTTTGCGTGTAGAAAAGAAATTCACTATTACGAAAATGATTGATTCTTACGAAGATCTTTATACGGAAATGATAAAAAGTAATACATAGATGTATGAAGACTAATTGGCATCAGTCTGTAATTTATCATATATATCCTCGGAGTTTTAAAGATAGCAACAAAGATGGTATTGGTGATCTTAATGGCATTATCCAAAAGCTTGATTATGTCGTAGAATTGGGAGCCGATACTATATGGATTTCTCCAACGTATCCTTCTCCCATGCGGGATTTTGGTTATGATATTTCTGATTTTTGTAATGTTGATCCTCTCTTTGGCACACTTGAAGACTTTGATAATTTAATACAAGAAGCCCACAATCGCAATATAAAAGTTATTATTGATTATATTCCTGGTCATACTGCATGGGAGCATCCATGGTTTGTTGCATCAGCGTCTTCTCGTATCAACCCAAAGCGCGATTGGTATATATGGAGAGACCCAAAGCCAGATGGTTCAGTTCCCAATAATTGGCTCAGTGTTTTTGGTGGCTCTCGATGGGAATATGACGCGCGAACTGGCCAGTATTACATGCATTCATTTTTGAAAGAAATGCCCGACTTAAATTGGCGTAATCCTGAAGTAGTAGATGCGATGCTTGAAGTTTTGCGATTTTGGTTAAAGCGGGGCATTGACGGTATTCGGATAGATTCATTTAATGTTATCTATAAGCACATGGATTATTTGGATGAGCCGTTGAATCCTGCCTATATTCATGGCGAGAACGATCCCTTTAGAGAACATGATCATATCTATACTCTCAGTCAACCAGAACTTTTGCCACTGCTTAAAACATTCCGTAAAGTATTATCTGAATTTGGAGATAAATTTATGGTGACAGAATCATATGTTGAGATGCCGCAATTACTGAAGTTATATAGAGCAGGGGACAGTCTCCATGCACCATTTAACTTTAATATTTTTAAATTACCATGGAACCTGAATGAGTATAAATCTTTCATTGATGTTTTTGATAAGGAAGTTGGTCATGAATACATTCCAACATACGTTTTGGGAAATCATGATAATCACAGAATTGCTACAAAGATTGGTAGCAATCAAGCACGAATTGCGGCGATGTTACAATTGACACTTCGAGGTATGCCAACCGTCTATTATGGTGAAGAAATCGGTATGATAGATGGAGAGATTTCATTGGACGAGATGCAAGATCCTTGGGCAAAGAATGTAGGAGATGTACGTTTGGGTCGAGATCCCCAGCGAACTCCTATGCAATGGAACACTGAAAAATATGCGGGTTTTTCAACAAAAAAACCTTGGCTCCCAATAGGTAAACAATATATGTATAGTAACGTAGAAATACAACAATCAGATACACAATCAATGCTGAATCTCTACAAAACTATATTACATTTTAGAAAACAGTCTCCTGCATTATTGTATGGTACATATGAGTCACTTAAAATAAAAAATAAGAATGTGTATGCGTATATGAGAACGTATAAAACAGAAAAGCTTCTTATTCTGCTTAATTTTTCTGAAGAAGAGCAAAAAATTTCTTTAAACATTCCTACGTCTCAAGTGATCTGTAATAGTTACCTAACAAAAGAAAAAGGAAGTTTAATGGATTTGAAGAATAGTACGCTTGCTCCATTTGAAGGATATATCTTGCAACTATCTCAATAACAAAGCATATATCTATCGTCATTTATTTTGTAAAGTTGCTAAGGAAAAATGAACGACGAGGTATACTACACTATTTGTAAAATGATTTAAAGGGAGTATATAATACGAGTACAACAACTTATGACAACGCAAAGAAAACCCTTTACTACAACTGTTTATGCAATGCGTCATGGACCAACCACATGGAATTTGCAGAAAAGAATTCAAGGAAATGTCGAAACAGATATTGTTATAGATGAAATTGATTCCTACTTTGATCGAATACACGCGGAGGCCTTACCGGAGCCTGATCTAGTTGTCATTTCCGATTTGAAAAGAACTGAACAGACTGCAAAAGCATTGTATCGTTATAGAAATTGGAGGAACCTTGTGTTACAAAAGCGAAAAAAATTAAATGAAAGAAGGTGGGGAATCTTAGAAGGTGCAAAAATTGAAGATGCAAAACAACAGTTATTTGATAATGCTGCTATTCGCTTAGAGTATCCAGCAATACAAACTGTAGAGGATGTTGGAAAAGTTTGGGATAGTGATAATTTTGTTGTCGATGGAGGAGAATCAATTAGGGATGTACGTCAGCGGGTAAAGGTCGTGGTTAATGAAATTGTCAAAGAATATAATGGTAAAACAATACTTTTTATAGTTCACGCAGGCGTTCTTGTTTCACTCGGTCTTGATTATCAAAAGATCTCAAGGATTACTGTAAATAAATAATGAAAAATAACTATATAGTAGAAAAACTGATTTCACTTTATGGAACAGATAAAGGAGAAGATACTTACAAAAAGCTACAAGCGATTATTGAAAAAGAAAAAAAGAATATTGGGAAGACTGCTGGTGCTTCGCCGCTTATAAGTCAAAAAGATATAGTGCTCATCACTTATCCTGACTCGTTTACTGAAGATGGCACGCCACGTTTAAAAACACTTCATAAGTTTCTCAACACACACATCAAAGAGTATATAAATACTGTCCACATATTGCCATTTAATAGTACTTCATCGGACCGCGGATTCTCAGTCATTAATTATTATGAAGTAAAAAAAGATTTTGGAAGTTGGGAAGATATAGAATTAATTGGAAAGGAATATAAGCTTATGGCAGATATAGTTCTTAACCATATTTCCTCAAAAAGTATTTGGTTCCGAAAGTTTCTCCAGGGTGATCCTAAATATCAAGATTTCTTTATCAATTTTACAGAAGAGCAAATAACGGCTGATTTAGTGAAAAATTTGCAGAAAGTTACTCGTCCGCGTGCTACGTCGATTCTCGCAGAATTCAATACGAGAAAAGGGAAAAGGTTTGTATGGACGACCTTTAGTGTTGGAGACAAAACAGATCAAATAGATCTTAATTACAAAAATCCTGAAGTGTTATTAGCCCTTATGGAGCTAATGGGTTTTTTACTTAAGAAAAGGGTACGAATGTTCCGTCTTGATGCGGCAACATATATTTGGAAAGAGCTTGGAACAAACTGCGCAAACCTCTCACAAGTTCACATTATAGTGCAACTTTTCCGTGCTGTACTTGATGAAATCTGTCCTGAAGCAGTTATCGTTACAGAAACAAATGTACCACATAAAGAAAATATTGCCTATTTCGGTAATGGGAAAGATGAATCGCAAATGATTTACAACTTTGCTTTGCCTCCTTTAGTATTACATGCTTTTTATTCTGCTAATGCAAATTATCTTACAGAATGGGCAAAACATCTTTTTACCCCGTCTGAACAGACGAAGTTTTTTAATTTTCTCGCGTGTCACGACGGTATAGGTATGAACGGAGCAAGAGGGATACTTCCTGAAAAGGAGATTGAACTATTAAGTGCAAACCTCGCCAATAATGGTGCAAAGATTAATTACAAAACTTTGCCAAATGGTAGAGAAGGCATCTATGAAGTATGTGCAACATGGTGGTCTGCTCTCTCTCTTCCAAAGAAGAATTTTGAAATTAATTATAAAAGGTTCTTAACATCCCATGCAATTGCGTTTGCGTTAGCTGGAATTCCTGGAATTTATTATGTGTCACTTTTTGGAAAAGAAAATGATTTGCAAATTTTGGAAAAAACGAAACATAATCGTGATATTCTCAGACAATGTATCGACTATAACCTTTTACTTTCTACGCTAAAAGTGTCTTCCAAAGAAAGACGCATTTTTGATGGTATGATTGGACTTATTTCTGAAAGAGTATCACATCCTGCGTTTGGACCAAAGGCTGCTCAAAAGATTCTGTCATTGGACCAGCGTATTTTTGCTGTCTTGCGATCTTGTGAAGATGAAGAACTATTAGCACTCCATAATATTACGAAAGATAGTGTAAAGATAACATACCGTAAAAAAGAGTACATTGTTCACCCGTATGATTTTTTATGGGAAACTCTGAAGAGATAATTCCATACTATATTTACTGCTGACCTTGACAAATCTCTCAATAGGTATATAAATAATAGTGTAATAGATTTGTAAGCCGTTTGGTCAAATGATGTATTACAAGTTTATTTTAAGAAAGGTTTTATCTCTATTATGTTATCTGTCCCGACAACTGAATCAGGTGAGGATTCACATACGTACTCACAATCATCGCAATTTTCTTACGACACAGTCATCGTTTTTGGTCAAGGACCGGTCAAACCAGTTCTTCTTGAGAACGAAATAACTCCAAAACAACTCCACCTTTGGCAAGCATATAAAAATGATCCAACACATTCTCCAGAACCAGGATTTTGGCTTATGCAGCAACCAAGACATCTCGCAGAACTTGAAAAAATACGGACTAATTCTGAAATGACAGCCAAAGAGAAATTTCAAAACGAAGAACTGATCAGGCAGAAATGGCAAAAAATGGGATGGTTTGCAATGAAGCATTGGTGTCGTCAAAATGCATTGGCTGCTGGACTCGCTCTCTACAAAGGCCTTACAAAAAAAATTATTTTGTCAGGAGGAAGAACGATTCGAAGTGACGTAAAAAAGCTTTTGCCCCAAGAACGGTTTGAGAATTGGCCTTCGGAAGCAGAACTTATGGCAGATGTGATCAGGTCTACATATGGTGATTTATATCTGAAAAAATACGGTCACAGTATTGATGAGAAAATTTGTATTGAGGATTCATCAAATAATACGCTTGAGAATTTCGCTTGCACCGTTAACAAATATCCAGAACTCTTACGTGATGATGTCCATGTAGGATTTTTGGCTGTAGAACATCATCTTGACCGTGTTGTCATGTTTGGCAAATTATTTTCAATTAAAGGCAGCAAGCTTTGCGCGCAACAGATGTTAAAAACTATGCGGACAGAATTACAAGGGAACCAAAATCAAGAATATATTGAAGCAACAGATAAATTTGTCGAAGACCAAACAATTGTGACACAGGAAAAGCGTTGGCGCAGAGGAGTTATGGAACCTGAATATCTCGCGTATTGGCTCGGATATGTCGCAATGGTAAAGCACCCCCGGGTCCTCAATAATATTATGCAGAAATTTGATGATCCTACGTGGGGTATTAGTGGAGAAAGGACATTTGCAAAGATTGGACTTAAATTGAGTGATTATCAAGGTCGGGATATGTTACAGCTCGCTGCAAATGATGCTACAACGTTTAATTATTTGACCACTAAATTACAAGAGTTGCGAAAGCCTGAGAATCGTACATTTCCTCCTAACGCTGCTGAGATAGATTAAGAGCTAAAATCAATTATTACTTAGTTCTTATGGAAAAATATGCTCATGCGTGATAAGATAGCTTCTTATGGTATCCTTTTATGATTTAAAAAATTATTTCCATGATTTGGATTATAGAATAATCATTGTTGGTGACGGAGAACCGCGTGCTCATACCAAAGTTGATGGGGAACTTGTCATGAAATCTCCGGCTGGGGGAGTATCTGTTGCTTTTGATGCCGTAGCGCGTGCTTCACAAGCAGTCTATATTGCAAATGGTAAAACAGAAGCTGATAAGGAAGCAATGGCTGGTAAGAGTAAAATCGCTATAGAAACAAATGATGGCACGTATCAACTCAAACGGATCTTTTTAACCCCTGAGCAACAAGATTCCTATTATTCAGGGTTTTCTAATCAGACACTTTGGCCTCTTTCGCATGCTGCTTTTGAAAAACCAGTATTTAATCCCGCATGGTATCACGATTATATTGAAGTAAATAAAATGTTTGCTAAATCAATTAAAGAAGAAATCAAAGGCAAAACATTTGTTTGGATAAATGATTATCAACTTTCATTGGTACCGACTTTTCTTGGAAAAAATAAAGATACAGTCGTTGGATTCTTTTGGCATATCCCATGGCCGACATGGGAAATTTTCAGAGTTTTACCACAGAAAAAAGATATCTTATGGAGCTTGTTGTCCTGTGATTATTTAGCGTTTCATAGACGGTACCAAGCACAGAATTTTATGACAACAGTAAGTCGCGAACTTGAAGTGAGAATTGACACTGAAACCAACAGTATATTTTTTGACAAGAACATTTTGACGGTTGGAAATTTACCGATGGGAATTGATGCCGACACAATCGAAACACTTGCAAAACCACAAGAGAAAGAAACGTTTTTGGGAGGCGTTATACGACAAGCACTGGGTATACCAAAAGAAGAAGTCGGATCAAAAAAAACAAAAGCAATGGATGCGTTCTTTGAGAAATACCAAGTAATGCTTGGAGTAGACCGATTAGATTATACAAAAGGATTGGTATACCGTTTGGAAGCAATAGATCGGTTTTATGAGAAATACCCTCAATATATCGGTAAAGTTATTTATCTAGGAATTATGTCCCCATCGCGTGAAGGTGTACCATCATACAAAGCGCTTCGACGTGAAGTTGAAAGTAAAGTAAAAGATATTAACAAGAAGTACGCAACAGATGATTGGAAACCGCTCAGAATGATTTACGAGTCCTACACACGTGAGGATGTTATACGGTTTTATGAAAAAGCTGATATTTCTCTTGTAACTCCTTTGGATGACGGAATGAATTTAGTTTCGAAAGAGTTTGTCGTCGCAGCAGCAGTGTCGCATAACCCAGGCGTTTTGATTTTATCTCAATTTGCGGGTTCTGCAATTGATTTAACATCAGCATTAATTGTGAATCCATATAATATTGAAGAAGTCGCAGATGCCATCGCGAGGGGACTGCAGATGCCGGATGCTGAGAAAGATGAAAGGATGCAAACAATGTTTGCGTCTTTACAGGAGCGTAATATTTATTCTTGGACAGAAAGTTTTGTTAAAAAAGCAATTGCTGCTTCAAATGAAAATAAGGACCGGCAGAAAAGTTAAACGTTTTCTTCAAAGTGCTTTTGCAAATATGCATAGAGCGATGCAACTTCGGTATGTTTATTTGAAAATGCATCACAAATAATAATCTCCCGTGAATCCTCCTCCGTTATAAAACGAAAACGGCCAGGTGAAATCTCTTGCAAGTTTTGTTTTATCTCCGCGAGATCGACTCCTGCAAAAGTATGTTCTGTTTTACTACGGATAATATCTGTTAATCGTGATCCGCCAACTAAAATAAATGTTGCCTTCGTTCCTTTCCCCCCATGTAATCCCATATCTAGATCTGGCAAACTGTCACCGGCTAAGAGTATCTCAAACGCACTTGGTTCGACGCCTAAACTCTCACAGAGTTTTTGGATTATATGTTCAACTGCTTTTTCTTTGCTTGTATCTTTAGGTACCAAATATAATTTATAGCGGCTATGGATTGGATGACTATCGTTAATTACGGTTATCGCATTTGCGTGATCTTTGAGATCTTGTGCTATTGCATCTTGTGTTCTTATTACCGAAAGTTCTTTAAGGAATGCAACTTTGTCTCGTAACTTTTTGAAGTGCAATCCAAGACGGTAATGTGGGGGCGCGACATCGGCAAAACTTTTTTCAAATTGATCAAGACGGTCGATCATCGGTAGTTCATACAACTGCGCTTGTGGATCAATGATACGTAATAATTGCATCGTCATTTTTTTCCAGTGACTTTTTTCATGTATGAATGATTTTTCATATGCACTATCGACCATATAGTCCTTATCTTTATGACGGATAAGAATTTGCGTCCCTGTTGATCCGACAATAATTTCCGGATCCAAAATCGCTGCTGGTTCATATTCTTCAGGTTGAATATAGTTGAACATCCCATTAACCGATTGAAGATTTGGTCTCGGTCGGTGGAATGTTTTATTGGTAATACTTTTTGTATACGCACTATGTGACATCAACATTTCTTCGGTCCTTGTTGTTACAAAAACAATTGCATAATCATTTGCTTCGAGTAATGTACGTGTCTTACCCGCGATTACTGGATCTCCGGTCATCGTGGAGTCAATATCAAGAAATGCTATCCGTTTTTTGGGAGCTTTTTTTAACTTATGAAAAATATCACTATTTATATATTCATTTACAGTATGCATATTTTATTCACCTCATGTATTAAAGTACATTAGTAGTATGACAGACAGAAGTCAAGTTTTATGTAAAAAAAAATCTCATTGACAGAGGCCATGATCTCATCTAAACTCGTGCTATGACTGAGAAGAAAAAAAGAATTACCACAACATCCGCAAAACCTAAAAGAGTGCTACAAGCAAAAACAAAAGTTTTGGTTGAAACAAAAGATAGCAGCGTATTAGCACTGACGTTGGGAAACCATTTTAAAGAATCCTGGCAGCTTTTTAAGCAAACATTTCTTTCGTATTTGAAACTTATTGGGATTGGAATCGTTCTCTTAATTGGATTAATAATCCTTGGTTTAATCATCGTAACTCCTTTGACTATTAGTTTGGGTGGCGCAATGCCTGGGTTTTTCTCTAATCCTTCACCACTCCAGATCATAGGGCTTATTCTGATGGTCGTTTTAGGGATTGGATCTGCGGCAGTTTTTATTATCTTCTTTCTTTTCCTTTCAATAGGTGGGATTTTTATAATTGCTAATCAAAAGCGTTTATCCGTCGGTGAACTTTTTACAAGGGCCAAGCCTTTAATCGTACCGTACCTTTTTGCTAGCGTTACTGTAGGCTTTGTCACAACAGGCGGATGGTTTGTTCTCATTATCCCAGGACTGCTTTTCTCATTGTTCTTTATTTTTGTTTCATACATAGTTGTATTGGAAAAGAAACGTGGTATAGCAGCTCTGAAAAGAAGTTATGCGCTGGTAAAAGCAAACTTTTGGAAAGTTGTAGGGCGTATCCTTATCATACAAGTCATTATTTTTGCTGGCTCATATTTGTTTGAAACACTTGCTGAACAGAATGATATTTTTGGACTTTTCTCATTCATCTTTTCAATAGTTGCTGGATGGTTCACACAAGTGTATATGTATTTGCTTTATAAACAGTTAGCGGCAGATGCATATCCTGCACAAGTGAATTTACGGTGGATATGGATTACTGCAGTTATTGGTTGGTTATTGGCTATTGGTTTGATTATGGCATTAGGAACTACGCAACTGCCTGCATTATTTAACTCCTTAGATATTATGGATAGTGATGCTTTATCCGCATCAAAGACCATCTGAAGCCCTGCAGTGTATAACTCTTCGCAATGGGGGAACGTGTATTAACGTAGCTATGAAGATCTATATATGCCTTTGGTGTGACAAGAATTTGGTAAGAATGCAAGAGGTACTGACGAACTTATTATGCTTAATACTATTCGGTTTTTTGCTGAATGCCTAGAAGCCAGAGTACTGCTTCTTTTTTGTAGCGGCGGTCACCACGGGAATTGATTCGGATGGCCGGTAATTTACCGCGTTTGCCCCAACGTTTGATAGTAAGTGGGGAAACTCTGAGTACTTCGGCAACTTCACGAACAGTTAGCAAATCAGGGAGGGTATCAATAGTTAATTTTTGATTAGTCATGATTCAGTGTACTCTATTGATATGATCTATCTCTTTATGATCGGGATCAATTTAGTATCTAACTATATATACTGTAACAATCTATAACATGGTTGTCAATGGGGAAATAGGGTAGGACGTTAGTTTAGTAAGACGGTGTCGATACTATGAATGACACTATCACTTGAAGGGACGTCCAGTGTTGTAATTTCTGCAGTGTCATTAAGGTACCATTTGTTGTCTCTTTTGGTAACTCGCAATTCTTTACCTGTAATCGTTACCAACTTCATCCCATCTGATAGGTCAGCGGAAGTATATATACCGGCGATAACATGGTAGGAGAGCGTTTTTATAAGTAGCTCGTCATTGGTTACTATAGCTTCCAGCGTTGCGTCTGGTAACTTTGCAAACGCTTCATCTGTTGGCGCAAATAATGTATAAGAACTGTTACTTCGCAACGTGTCAATCATCCCCGTAGATTCTAATGCATCCAAAAAGAGATTATGCTCAGAAGATTGCGTAAGGTTTGTCACTGCGTCCTGGTCAGATGTCATAATTGCACCACCCATCTCTACGGTACGTGCGGTTTGCGTGGTATACAGGTAGTATCCTGCTATACCAAGAGTAATAATAAGCAACAATATAAATAGTATTCTTTTATTCATGATTTTATTTACAATAGCCAAATCCAGGTTGTCCGCCTGGTACATATGTTTTACCATTTCCGCATTTGCCTGCACAACTTGCGTGATTTGGATTTAATGTGCAGAAGTCTAAGTTTGGTTCACGCAAAATGGATTTTCGCGTTGAGTCACACTTTGGCCCTCCAGGGTTGGACAAATTACAGAAACCAGAAGTGCACTGACTATTTACGGAACAACGACTTGCTGATCCTATGGTAGGTTTTGTGCCAGGTGATTTAACTTTGCCAACTGGTGTCCTCGCACCAGTACCACCTATTGGTCTAGCATTTCCCGGCTGCTTGACAACTGGTGGTGGAGGAGGTGGTGGTGGCGGTGGTGGACCAAAAGGACCTCCTACTGCGCAGTCAGACTCTGGGCGTTCGGTTCTTTTACAGAAGTCTTTACAAGCATCTGTTGCATAATCTATTTTACAGACTTCCTCCAAAATCGCTCGTTGTTCAGGGGGTAGTACTGTATTGGCATCACAAACAGGACCTGGCGCTGTAGGATCGTCACCTATCGTTGGTGCTGCAAATTGTCTCATGGTTTGTGGCTGTTGCAATAAAGAAACGGTGAAAAAGAGTACAGGGATAAGGACAAGCATTGTAATGCCCGCTTTCATCATCGGTTTGTTTATTCTTACTTCACGTTTTTGTTGTTTTTTTGGCATAGAGCTTTTTGCTAATCACAATAGAGAATATTAGTAATACCTCTTGTTGAACACCTTCCACTTGCGCAGTTTGCTGCACAACACGATGCTTTACTATCAGTTTGTTCTCTTCCAAGTTGTGGAGTATTGCCGCATCGAGCGTTTGCTTCGGGAGGAGATTTAGCAGGTTGAGGAGCTGCAGCACCTGCTCTGGTAGCCGCACATTTTCCTGCAGAACAGATTCTAAGAAAGCATTGCGAATCGGTTGAGCAACCGCATCCATTTGGTTTGGTTGTACTGACATTACACTTTGCACCAGCACGATCAGCCGCACATTTACCTGCGGAACAGATTTTAAGAAAGCATTGTGCGTCGGTTGAGCAACCGCATCCATTTGGTTTGGTTGTACTGACATTACATTGAGTCCCAGCACGGTCTGCGGCACATTTACCTGCAGTACAGATTTTAAGAAAGCATTGGGAGTCGCTTGTACAACTGCATCCGTTTGGCTTTGTAGATGTAACATCACATTTTGTGCTAGCACCCGGGTTTGTTCCTCCCGTAGCAGGAGGGGGTACAACTATAGGAGCTGTTTTGCAGCTTGCTTCTCCATCGACTTCACAGAATTGCTT
>JACDET010000044.1 GCA_013816255.1 Candidatus Levyibacteriota bacterium
GGAACAATGGGTGGACACGATGAGCGTGAGCAGACATTGAATCAGATCCTGGTTGAAATGGACGGATTTACACCAAATGAAAATGTGATTGTTATGGCAGCAACCAATCGACCTGATGTTTTGGACCCTGCACTTGTAAGACCGGGGCGATTTGATCGCAAAGTAGTGCTTGATCTTCCTGATGTCGAAGGACGAAAAAAGATTTTGGCTATCCATGCTAAAGGCAAGCCTATGGAAACCAAAGTTGATTGGGAAAAAGTTGCTAAAAGAACTGTCGGATTCTCAGGAGCAGATCTTGAAAACATGTTAAATGAGTCGGCAATTATGGCCGCCCGTCTTGCTAAAAAAGCTATTGATATGGCTGATCTTGAAGAGTCAGCAACTCGTGTGAAGCTCGGTCCTGAAAAGAAACGTCTCCAAACAGAACAAGACCGCCGTATGACAGCGTATCATGAAGCAGGCCACGCTTTGGTTGGTTGGGAAATGCCGCACATCGATCCAATTCACCGCATCTCAATTGTTTCCCGTGGTATGTCTCTCGGGCACACAATGACCGAACCAATTGATAAAGTCCACGAAACCAAACAAGGCCTTCTTGAGCAAATCGCAATGATGATGGGTGGTCAAGTTGCTGAACGAATGGTATTTGATGACATCACAACCGGTGCATCAAATGATCTTGAGCGAGCATCACACGTAGCACGAGCTATGGTTATGCGCTTTGGGATGAGTAATCTTGGACCAATAACATTTGATACTGATCGAAGTATGTACGGCGCAAGTGAAGTTTCACCTGAGATGGCCGCAAAGATTGATGGGGAAGTAAAAAGGATTTCAGATGAAGCATACCAGCAAGCCGAAACGATTCTCCTCAAACTCCGTAAAGAACTTGATGTGGTTGCTGAAGAGTTACTCAAGAAGGAGACAATTGATTCAGATGACTTCGTCAAACTGATTGGTCCTAAAAAAGGATATACAAAGGCTAAAGCTGCAAGTAAAAGTAAATAGCTTCTTATAGCTGACGGGGTCCTGCCTCGTTTCTCCCCAGTCCGACGTCCTCAGTCACTTTGTTCTTTGCGGGCGCTCGACTGGGTTCCCAAAACGAGTCACCCCTTCGCTTAGTAACTTCGATAGTCTGTGTTAGAATAGTTCTATGAAGAAGCTTCTTTTAATTGATGGTAACGCCATTCTCCACCGGGCATATCATGCGTATCCAAATCTGACCAATCCTCAAGGCGATCCGATTAATGCAGTTTATGGTTTTTTCTCAATGCTTCTCACAGTCCTCACAGATCAAAAACCTGATTACTTGGTTGTCTGCTTTGATCGTTCTGCGCCGACGCATCGTAAGGCATTATTTGCTGGATATCATGCTCACCGTCCAAAAATGAGTGATGATTTTGTGCAGCAGATCAAAGTGGTTGATGCTATCGTCGAGAAGATGAAGGTTAGTGTCTTTGCTGTTGAAGGGTATGAAGCAGATGATGTGATAGGGACAATTGCGGCAAGGGTGGTTAATGATCAGAGAACTCGGAAGACTCAGCAATCCGGAGAATCAGATGGTCAGAATGTCAAAAAGTCTGAGTCTTCTGAAAATACAGAAGTGATCATTGTGACAGGGGACAGGGATTTACTTCAGCTCGTCAATCCGCATGTCCAAGTGCTTATGCCACTTGTGGGACTCACCAAAACAATTATGTATGATGAAGCACGGGTTGAGGAAAAGTATGGTGTCCACCCAAGACAATTTATTGATTACAAAGCGTTGATTGGTGATCAATCAGATGGCTATCCAGGAGTCACAGGCATCGGTCCAAAGACTGCAGCGAGTCTACTCCAGGAATATAAAACCTTTGAGAATCTGTATGCAAAAGTGAATGAGTTACCGGAGAAGACAGGGTTGAAGCTTGCAACAGATGCAGAGCAAGCAGCACTTGCCAAACAACTTGCGACAATCATCACCGACGTCCCAATTCAATTTGATCTGCTTAAATGTGACACCAAACACTTTGATGTAACAGCGCTGAGACAGGCTTTCCGCGAACAAGGTTTTAGTAGTTTACAGGTGAAGTTGGATACATTGTTTGGGAAAGCCGCGTCAAACGCGGTTGCTGAAAAAAAAGTTGAAGCAACATCAGACGTTGCAGATGCTAAAGAGAAAAAAGATACAGAGCAGTTGGAATTATTATAAAATGAAAGTAGCGTTGGTGCACGATTATATTAAAGAATATGGGGGAGCGGAAAGAGTCCTTGAGGCACTTACTGAGGCGTATCCTGATGCGCCGATTTATACTGCATTCTATCAAAAGGGTTCGCCTGCATATGAACGCTTCAAGCATAAGAAGATCAGGACTTCATGGGTGCATTATATTCCGGGTTTTTCAACAAAGTTACATAGTCCCTTGCGGTTTCTCGCGCCGATGATCTGGGGCGGATTTGATTTCTCAAAGTATGATGTTGTCATCGGTTCGGCGAGTTGGTATGTTACCAAAGGATTTCCCAATAAAGGTAAGGCTGTCGAAATTTGCTACTGCCATACACCGCCTCGGTGGTTGTATGGATACAAGACTTCAGTTGAATGGCAGAGGTTTTGGCCCATTAAAATATACGGTATGATCGTGGGGCACTTTATGCGCCAATATGATTATAATGCCGCCCAACGGGTTGATCATTTTATAGCAAACTCCAAAGAAGTACAGGCGAGGATTGAAAAGTTCTATCGACGTGATTCGACGGTTATTTATCCTCCAGTATCTTTAGCGTCTAGCGTTCAGCGTCTAGCGTCTAGTAAAACAAAAAATATTCTAAACGCTAATGCACTAGACGCTAGACGCTCGTATTATTTTATTGTGTCTCGTATTGTGGGGGCGAAAGGGATTGATATGGCGGTTGAGGCGGCTCGGAAGCATGGATTCAAACTTAAGATTGCAGGAGCTACGGCTGGGTATTATACAGGTTTGAAAACAATGAAGGAAACAGCGCCTGAGAATGTGGAGTTTCTTGGACGGGTATCGGATGAGGAATTAGTGAAGCTCTATAGCGGAGCGAAAGCATTTCTGGCACTGGCAACTGATGAAGATTTCGGAATCACCCCTGTCGAAGCGATGCTTTGCGGCACACCAGTCATCGCGTATCATGGTGGTGGGTTTAAAGAAACGGTAATTGATGGCAAGACAGGAGTCTTTTTCCATGAATCCACGTCTGATGCTTTGGTGAAGGCTGTGAAGAAGTTTGAAAAGATGAAGATTGATCCAAAAGACTGCCGGAAGCAGGCTGATAAATTCTCTAAAGAACGATTCCTGAAAGAGATAAAAGCGTTTGTGAATAATGCAATGAAAAAGAAATAATATGCCTGAACTTCCCGAAGTTGACCCCACTTCGCTGAAGCTACGCGGGGCAAGAACAATTGTAGAGGATTATTATGCCGGAACTTCCAGAAGTTGAAACTATCAGAATTGGTCTGCAAAAGCATCTTGTTGGCCACACGATTCAAAACATCCAAATCAATATGGCCAAACAAATTAATGGCGATGTGGATGCTATTCATGGCGCCGTGATTTTGGAGGTGAAGCGGTTTGGGAAAGGATTGGTTATAGATTTGGATAATGGCTACAGCATCACGATTCATGTGAAGATGACTGGGCAAATGCTTTATAAGAATCAAAAAACCACTGAGCAGGTTATTGCAGGTAATGCATCCCACTTTGCCAAGGCTACGCGGGACAAGAAAGTCGATATAGCTTCACTTCCCGATAAATATACGCATGTCATTTTCAAGCTCGATAAAGACGCTTTTCTCCTTTACCGAGATGTAAGACAGTTTGGTTGGATAAAGATCGTCAGAAGCGATTCTGTGGCGTCTCAGCCATTCTTCAAAAGCCTGGGACCAGAGCCCGCCGTCGCTAAAGCTATGGACGGGCGAGCCGTTTTAACATTGAAGAAGTTTCAGGAGATTGTATCCAAGAGAAAAACTCCAATCAAAATGCTACTTATGGATCAAGGGCAAATTGCCGGAATAGGGAATATCTACGCCAATGATGCGCTTTTTGTAGCCAAGATTCATCCCACACGTCCTGCGAGTTCTTTAGACCTTAACGAGCAAACAAAACTCTTCCACGCGATCGAGGAAGTGCTTACCAAAGGAATTGAGGTAGGCGGAGCGAGTGAATGGAGTTATGTCGATGCATTGGGCCAAGCCGGAAAGTACCAAGATTTCTTCCAAGTCTACCGCAAACACGGACAACCATGCCCAAGTTGCGGGACGACAATTGAGACGATCAGAATGGGAGGACGGGGGACTTTCTTTTGTCCCGGGTGTCAGAGGTAAAAGATTACGCGATGAGGATAAACAACGTGTATCCACGATCAAGACATCATAAAGATCTTTGGTTCAGAGATGAGCCGCATGGTCGTGTAACATATTTTGAGCATTCTTTTGAAGCGTATTCACTTGAAGGGAGAATATTGTATAACGAGCACAACGAAACTCCATGGGTGCTTTCTGTTCATGGTGCACGGGCGGATTTTACGAAATCAGATGCTGTTTCGATTGGTCTTCAGAAAAGGGGTTTCTCATTATTGGGTATGAACATGTCTGGCCATAGCAAAGCAGGAGTACTCTCACCTGAGCAGACAACGCTTGGTGGTAATGTAGATGAGGTAAGCACATTTTATGATTATCTTGCTAAGGACCGCAAAAAAGTGATTATTGCATATAGCCTAGGGGGTACTCCTGCACTGAAGCTACTTGAAAAGCATAGCGATGCTATAGATAAAATGATTTTGTTTTACCCAGGAATTTATATAACTGATGCTTACGTAAGTCATTTTGGAGCAGAATTTAGATCAACAATTGCCGAACCTTTTAGCTATAGGAAGAACGATACCATAAACCTTTTGCGCTCATTTAAAGGCAAATTGTTAGTAATTAAAGGAGAGTATGATGGGCTTGATCCTGAATTGTACGCAAAGCCACCCGGTGGATCTGCTGGTGAAGTGGCAATAGATGGGATCAAGTACTATAGCCCAATACCCAAAGAAGTTATTGATATTGTTTATAACGCAGTTCCTGTATCGAGGCGTGAATTTATTGAAATCCCATCTTGTGGACACTCGGTTGTACTTTGGATGAGGGAAAATCCCATTGAGTCTGAAAAGCTGCTAGATAAGATTAATGCTTTTTTGAAATAGTTTACTCTAAGTAGCCTTACTTTTGCTCTGGGAGCATTCTCCACATGAAATTAAATAACTCTTTAAAATTATTGTAATAATTAGCGTTTTGCAAAACTACACAATCAAAGTCTCCTTTATGCGTGATAATAACTAATTTGCCATTATAAATAAGAATGTCATCACCATCCAATTTGACATCATCAGGCATAATTTTGAACTGATATTTATTCTTTGTATTTCTTGAAAGAGCTTGTGCATCACGTACAGCTACGGGGGAGCTATAGATTATCTCTTTCATTACAAGCCTTTTGTTTTTTTCAAACGCTTCATCAAATGTCACGACATTACTGGCAAATAGTCCTTCTTTTTCAGTTAATCGCACAAATGTGCAAACAGTATCCGCTTTGAATGCTTCGTAATATATTTCTTTAGCATTGTGTTTTCCTTTGTAATGCTTAATTGTCAGTGGTTGATCAATTGTATCTCGTACTAAGGAGGTGTTAATGGAGTGCACTATGTTTGGAAACTCTGTGTCTAACTGCTTTACTGCATCAAGCTTGTTATCAATAAGAAAGTGTAGGCGTTCAGGTTCAATAGCTGCAAACTTCTTATGCGAGTCTTTTATAATTTTTATGACTATTCCGCGTTCAATAAGCGTATTCACATAACTGTACATCGCAGTACGGTTCAACTTGGTTATTTGCGCTAATTCTTTAATGGTCATCGGCCCTTGTTTAAGCAAAGATATATAGATCTTCGCTTCAAGCTCAGAAAAACCTAATTGGCTGAGATAGAGGAATACCTTTTTCATAGTTCTATGATAGTGAGAGTATAGCATATTTATCATTTGATGTTGTTCTAAATCTGACAACAGTAGATCCTAAGAATAGATTGCCATATCAATATAAACACAATCACCTATAACAAATGTCATAATAAATTTGACAGGTAAATTGATGCATAATAAAATATCTTTACTATCTCAGTGATAATTATGAAGACTAAAAATATACCTTATCTTGTAGATCCAAGCCTTACTCCTCAGAATGCTGACGAGAAAGGCTATAGATATGTTACTGATGCAATCGATCCTTATGAAGCCGTGAAGGATCTAATTGGGCTTGCAGAACGCGAAGGGTATATCTTTGGGGTTTCAAAGAAAGAAACAGATTCGAAGTTCAAAATAGGTCTCTACCATAAAAAGAAGTGAATTATCGCACAAAAGGTTCAGGAAGTAAGCGCCAAAGAAGATCAAAAATCTGCTTTGAATTTTCAAAATAACTTTTATTATGTATAACCACACCTGTAACATTATTTTTATCTGCAATATTTATAATTGCGACCTTTCCCTCGTAAATCAGAATATCGTTAGCTGTTAACTTTATATCTTCTGGGAGAAACTTAAATAAGTGTCTTGTGGCTGGTAGTGAATTTTTTATATGAGCAATTGCTTCTGGCGATTTTTGGATTAATTCATAAACTATCATTTTAGGATTCTGCGTAATAGTTTCGTTAAACTTATCTTTATTTTCTGGAAACGTTTGTTCTAAATCCTTTACATCAAAGTATGCTCTGATTGCTTGAGATTTAAGACAATCATTATAAATAGCGTTTACACTGTTTTTGCCCTTATAATAATGGATATCGGAATCTTTATTCTCCTGGACTTGCATAAAGCTTGCGTTAAGGGTTGTAACAATAGGGAATAACTGTTCTTTTAAAACATTAGCTGCACTGACTCTTTCTTCTACTAAATAATGGAGATGCTCTGGCGGATTAGCGATGATCTTGTTTAAGTCTCCTTTAGATCTAGCAATGACTCCTTTATCAATTAGGGTATTAATATATCCATATGCTGCGGTCCGATTTAGCTTTGCTTTTTTTGCTAGCTCAGAAACTGTCATTGAGCCTTTTTGAAGTAAGGTAATATACAGTTTTGCTTCTGTTTCAGAAAAATCAAGCTTTTTTAAGTAATTAATGATTGTTTGCATCAGCATCAAAATGAGGGCAAAAGCTTGCTAAAAAGGATAATCTAGACTAGAATGTAATTACTATGGACACATACGATTATTTAGTCCTCGGAGGAGGATCTATCGGAATGGCTATTGCTTTTAAGTTAGCTAGTAAGCTAAAAAATAGCAAAATTGCAATCATAGATTATCATATTGGATCAGCTGCGTCAAGCGCGGCAGGAGCCATGTTGGGATGTTTTGGAGAGGTCACTAGATATACATTTAGTGATCAAGCTCATCGTGATAAATTTGATCTTATGTATGCTGCACATAATGCATGGCCGGATTGGATAAAAGAATTAGAGCATATTTCAGGAGAAAAAATATGGCATAATCCTGGTACCAATATAATTCTTAATACTCAAGGAGGGCAACTTGATGAGGAAAACTTTGAAGCAATTATTAGCGCTTTAAAGCAATATAACGAGCCTTTCCAAGAAATAAGCCCTAAAAACATAGAAGGATTAGATGCTGCATCATTTGCGAAGCCTCTTAGAGCAATACGAATAGAGGAAGGAGCAGTTGATAGCAATCAATATCTGAAGGTGCTCCAAACTGCATGCGAAAAAAAGAATATTCAATTCATAAATCGTAAAGTTGATAAAATTGTCAAAAACAATGATCTGTTTACTATTAAAGGAAATTTTGATGATATAGTTTCAAAAAATATTATCTTAGCAACTGGTGCCTTTTCAAATGAGCTTTTAAAGAATAGCAATCTTGGAGTAGATATTATGCCTATATTTTCAGGTGTAGGCTTTGCAATGGTAACTGAAACAAAGGGATCAGCATTTAAACACACTACTCGAGTAGCGAATCGTTCGGGGTCTTGCGGATTACACATAATACCTTATGGTAACGATAGGGAATATATCGGAGCGACGAACGTAATACATACTACTCCTCAGCACCAAATGATTCCTGGAATGAATATATTTTTAAGTCATTGTGCAATAGAACAACTTAAAGGCGATATATTTTGGTCTAATATTAAAGAGTATAAAGTTGGTAATAGACCACTCTCACTAGATACATTTCCCCTTATTGGGAAAACAAGTCTTAACGGATTTTTTGTAGCAACAGGGACATATCGTGATGGCTTTCATTGTTCACCAATAATTGCTCAAGATATCGCAAACGAAATAATGGGAGAAAAGAAAATTATCTCTGACGTTTTTAAGCCAGAACGTAAACCCATTCAAACGTTTACACAAGAAGAATCGATAGAGGATTATGCCCTTCAGAGCTTATCAGGTGCATACGAGTTTTGGTTAAAATTACCAGGAATTGTATCCGAGAAAGATATGCTTAATATGTATAGACAGAAAGCTAAAGATATATATCAACAATTGCAGACAGATAAGACTCTTAATACAGATATACTATTTTGCCTATCTATGCCGACGCTCCCCAAGAATGCAATGACTGAATTAAAAAATTACCTTCGTAAATAAGTAGGCATTGTATTAATCAGGTAAAACATCCCACAAGCAGTTAAATAATAGTTGGAAATTTTTAGAGAGATCAGAACTACTTAATACTATTCCACTCGTTGCACCTTTAAGATCAATTATAGCGATTTTGTCCTCATATATAAGAACATCTGTGGAGGTAAGCTTCATTTTTTTGGGTAAAACCTTATATGAGTGGTTCTTGTTAGCAGATTTTATTCGCTCTCTTGTTTTTTGCGAATCTTCGCAAATTTCGAAGATTTTAATATTTGGATTACTTTTATAGGCAACATCGAGCAAATGATAATTATCTGGAAATGTTTTCGATATCTCCTCAACATTGACATATGATCGTACTTCTTGAGCTTGCAATGCTTCTTCATAAAGCTTTTTTACTCCATTTTTCCCTTTATAATATTTAATTTCAGCTTCGTGTTTAGTTTCTTGCTGTGAAATAGTTGCATTAAGAGACGAAAGTATATCAGGGAAGTTTTGTTTTACTTCTTGAGCCTCTCTCAGTTTTTTCTCTATGAGAGTTTCGAGATTCTTTGGATCTTCGGCTGTCACCAGCTTCTTAGAACCTTTAACTAATTTGATAACTAACCCTTTCTCAACCAATTGATCCACGTACAGATATGCTGTTGTTCTTTTGATGTTTACATCAGCTGCTAATTCTCTCACTGTAATAGGACCTGTTTTAAGTAGGGTGAGGTAGAGTTTGGCTTCTAGTTCTGAGAGCTCTAGCTGTTTGAGATATTCGATAAGCTTTTCCATAGGTTATAAATATAATTCATTATACCATAATAGCCTCGTTTTAACATTCTTCTTACATTTCGTTGTCAGAATATGTCGACATGTCTTGACATCTCATGAAAATGGGGTTACAATCTCTATGGATTTTGTCTAGAGCTCTTTGCAGAATTCACGCCATGTTGACATTCTGACCCTGTTCAACGGGGTCAGGGTGTCAATACTTTTAACACACCTGTAAACAAATTGTTTGTTACTCGGCTTTATGTTACTATAATTAGATAAGCCAGAAATTAGGACGTTATGGGGAATACAAACGGACGAAAGCGAATCATTATTTCAGTTGGGGGATCATTGATTGTCCCCAATGAAGGCATTCGTACGGAATTCCTTCAACAACTCAATACATTTATCAGAAACGAACTGGCGAAAGACAAGACACGCCAGTTTTTTTTGGTCGCAGGCGGTGGGACGACTGCACGCAAATATATTGAAGCAGGCCGCGAAGTCGTCGGTCATGACCTAACTCCTGAAGATCTTGATTGGCTTGGAGTCCATTCAACAACCCTCAACGCGCACCTCATCAGAACCATTTTCCGCGATATCGCACATCCCAAATTAGTTCGCCATTATGACATCATCCGCAAAGCTCATGAATCTGTTGTCGTTGCCGCAGGTTGGAAGCCAGGCTGGTCTACTGATTATTGCGCGACGCTTTTATGTGAAGATTATGGAGTCAAGACAGTCCTCAACTTAAGTAATGTTGAGCAAGTCTACGATAAAGATCCGAAGAAATTTCCTGATGCAAAGCCTCTTAAGAAGCTTTCTTGGAGCGGTATGCGCGAAATAGTTGGGGATAAATGGACTCCGGGTATGAATGCGCCGTTTGATCCGATTGCTGCACAAAAGGCACAAGAGCTTGGTGTACGAGTCGTTGTCATGTCGGGGAATAACTTTGATAATATCCAAAACTATTTTGACGACAAACCCTTTGTAGGGACAGTTATTGAATAAAGAGTACATAATTGTTATATGGCTAAATTGTTAAATTGTTTCTAACCATTCAACAATATAACAATTTAACAATGCATAATGGTACTAAAATCCCTTTCTCTCCAAAATTTCCGTAGCTATACGAAAGCACAGTACACTTTTGATCCTAAGCTTACTATTATCGTTGGGCCCAATGCTGCTGGTAAAACTAATCTTGTCGAAGCGCTTAGTTTGCTCGCAACCGGGAAGAGCTTCAAGACCGGTCAAGAAAAGCAGCTTATATCATTTGGGAAGCAGGTTTCACACGTTAACGGCACGCTTCAGGACGGGGAAGATACTGAAGATCTTGCAGTTGTACTCGCTCATACGCCAACCGGGATGCTCCAGAAGAAATACTCTGTCAATGGTGTCTCTAAAAGAAGAACAGGTTTTGCAGGGCGTTTGCCAGCAGTCCTTTTTACGCCTTTGGATCTTGATATTGTCTCTGGCCAGCCAGGGGATAGGCGGCGGTTTCTGAATGAAGTGCTTGAGCAGACTGACCAGCAGTATGATGCAGCACTCACAATGTATTCCAAGGCATTACGGCAAAGAAATGCACTTCTTGAATATGTGCAAAAAAGTGGCAGGCGGGATGAAGAGCGGTTTAGCTATTGGGATGGACTCCTTATCGCAAATGCGCAAATCATTGCAGAGAAGCGGGAAGCACTAATTCATTATATAAATGCGCAAGAGAAGACATTATTTCCATTCATGCTGACCTATGACAAGAGTGTGATGTCCAGAGAACGTTTATTGCAGTATCGGGATGTTGAAGTTGGAGCAGGGGTGACATTGGTTGGGCCGCAACGGGATGACGTTTTTATCCAGTCCTTTCATCCTGTCTCACAAGAGCTTGAAGATGTAAAACATTTTTGTTCAAGAGGACAGCAACGGCTTGTCACACTAGAATTAAAGAAAACACAACTTTCCTATCTTGAGAGACAACTGGAATCAAAACCGCTCCTTATTCTTGATGATATATTTTCAGAACTTGATAGCCGTCATATTGATCATGTTTTGCATATGACAAATGATTTCCAAACTGTTATCACCACAACGCACCGCGAGTTTATAACTGTTGACGGCCTCTTTGAGCCTCATGTGATAGAATTAGGAAAGTAAAAATAATTCC
>JACDET010000009.1:0-968 GCA_013816255.1 Candidatus Levyibacteriota bacterium
TCGGATACTATGCTTGCTCAGATTATTAAGCTGGTTGAACAAGCACAAGGCAGTAAGGCGCCAATACAAAAACTTGCTGATATTGTTTCTTCATACTTTGTGCCAATTGTTATTATGTTGGCAATCGCTACTTTTGGGCTTTGGTATATCTTTGGACCCCAACCTGCTTTCCTTTTTGCACTGCTTAATACCGTCGCTGTACTTATCATTGCTTGTCCTTGCGCCATGGGCTTGGCAACACCCACTGCAATTATGGTGGGCACAGGAAAAGGAGCAGAACATGGAATACTTTTCAAAGAAGCTTCAAGTTTAGAAATTGCAAATAAAATTACTACTATTGTTTTCGATAAGACAGGGACACTGACAAAAGGTAAACCTGAAGTAACAGATGTGATAGTTCTCGACAAAGCTCGAACAATACATTATTCTTCGAGTGAGGCGAAGCCGAGTCGAGAAGTGTTAGCTGTACTTCAATTGGCAGCTTCTATCGAAAAAGGCTCAGAGCATTCATTGGCAGAAGCTATTGTAAAAAAAGCAGAACATGAAGAGATTACCCTTGATGTCGTTACCAAGTTTAAAGCGATTGTCGGACATGGTGTTGAAGGTACTATTGGAAAAAGAAAAATATTCTTTGGAAACAGACGTTTGATGGAAAAAGAAAACATTGAGATCCTGAAACAAGTTCAGGATGACATGGAAAGGTTGGAGAATGAAGGAAAGACGGTAATGCTTTTAGCTCACACCCATCATTCCCACGAAGGCGGGAAACCAGAACTTGTAGGGCTTATTGCTGTTGCAGATACTATTAAAGAGACTGCCGTAGAAGGTGTTGCTCATTTAGCAAAACGTGGAATAGAAGTTATAATGATTACTGGTGATAATAAACGAGCGGCAAAAGCAATTGCCAAGCAACTTGGAATCACACGTGTATTGGCAGAAGTATTACCAGACCAAAAAGAAGCCGAAGT
>JACDET010000009.1:978-42429 GCA_013816255.1 Candidatus Levyibacteriota bacterium
GTTCGTAAGCTTCAGGCAGAAGGGAAACGAGTTGCTATGGTTGGAGATGGTATCAATGACGCTCCTGCCATTGCTGCTGCAGATATTGGCATTGCTATGGGAACAGGAACAGATATTGCTATCGAAGCTGCTGATATAACACTTATCAATAAAGACTTACGAAGTGTCGCTGCTGCCTTTGAATTATCAAAGAAAACGATGCGGACAATACGACTTAATCTTTTCTGGGCATTTGGATATAACATAGTTCTCATTCCTGTCGCAATGGGTGTGTTATATCCCTTTGGCGGGCCACTCCTTAATCCTATTTTTGCATCAGTTGCAATGGCGAGTAGTTCAATATCTGTCGTTGCCAATTCGTTACTTTTAAAGCGGGTGAAAATATAATTATGAATAGAAAAATATTTAATATAATGCTTGTGGTGGTGCTTCTTATTGGAAGCGGCCTTATTTGGCTTAACACTACAACGAAAGGTTCAAATACGCAAAAGCACGTTAATCAGGAATTAATCCCTGCAGATGCTATAACTCATGGTCATGGGTTAAGTGTCGATGTGAATGATCCAAATAAGCTTTATATTGCTACGCATCACGGGTTGATGGTTTTGGTCAATGACAAAGATCTGTATAGTCTTAGTAATAAAAAAGATGATTATATGGGATTTTCACCAAATCCTACTAATCCCCAAATTCTTTATAGTAGCGGGCATCCAGAATCAGGAGGAAATATTGGTTTTCAAAGATCGCAAGACGGTGGTTACACTTGGGAGAAAATTTCTGATGGAGTCAATGGTCCGGTAGACTTTCATGCAATGGCAGTGAGCCCATCTAATCCAAAGGTTATCTATGGTTGGTATAAAGGAGCCTTGCAACGAACAAATGATGAAGGAAGAAATTGGAATATCGTCAGTATGACAAGCTCTCCTATAGTCAATTTAGCTGTTGACCCAAAGAATGAAAATATTCTTTATGCCGCTAGCCCTCAAGGATTAATGATCAGCAAAAACGCAGGGAGGGATTGGATTACCGTATTGGAAGGATACGTCTCAGCAATTGCAATTAATCCGGCAGATTCAAATGAAATTATTACCTATTCTGAAAAGCATCAGCTTGCTCGAAGTAATGACGGAGGGGAAAATTGGGAAACGCTACAAATTGAACTCGGAGACGAATCACCGTTATATATTTCTTATAGCGCTCAAGAGTCGAAAATCATCTATCTGCTTACAGAAAAAAATAGTATCTATAAAAGTACGGATAGTGCAAAATCATGGGAAAAAATCCGGTAACTAATACAGTCAATATTCAATGAACCAAACCTTGCGGTAAAGAAAAATAGAATATGCTTCCTTTTCCTTTTTCACTCTCAACCCACATTTTTCCATTGTGGATTTTTATGATTTCTGCTGCAATATGTAGTCCAAGCCCAAAACCAGAAATCTTCCGAACTTCTTATTTTTTGTCTCCATGAAAATCAGACTTACTCTTAAATAAAGTAAATAGCATCCTTACACAATGCATATTAATACTCAGGAATATACGTGTACAATGAGATCATAAGTAGGTGGATGAAATGAAACAAAATGATAAATTAATATATGGTATTGTTGGCGCACTGATTGGCGGTATTATTGTGTGGTTCGTGGCAGGTAATGTTGCAAACGGTACTATGATGGGAACGCGAAATCAAAATAATATGAGTAATACTTCCCAAGGAAATATGATGGCGGGCAATATTGACCGTCGCTTTATTGAGCAGATGATTCCACATCACGAAAGTGCTATTACTATGGCAAAACTTGCACAAACAAAAGCACAGAGACCTGAGGTAAAACAGTTAGCAAATAACATTATTGATTCTCAAGGAAAAGAGATAATCTTAATGGAAGATTGGTATAAGACTTGGTATGGGAGTGATGTGCCAAAATCTGATCAAGCAGGAAATCAACATGGGATGATGGGAAATAATTCTGGAATGATGGGTGATTCATCTGATATGACTAAACTTGAACAAGCAGAAGATTTTGATAAAGTATTTGTTGAAGAAATGATCCCACATCATCAGATGGCAGTGATGATGGCAACTATGCTTAAAAGTGGAACAGAGCGAATTGAAATGAAAAAGCTTGCTGATGACATCAGCAAATCACAAACGCAAGAGATTGATCAAATGCAACAATGGTTAAATGATTGGGAAAAGTAAATAAAAACAGATAACAGTATTCTGTTTTTATCATTGATATATTGGCTCTATATTAATTAGCAACTTCAAATAAGTTTTTACAATTTGAATCAGGAGATTTCCCTTTGCGGATATTTTGCATCCACAACAAGCTATCTTTGAAACTATTTTGTCTCACAGTAAAATGATTTGTATTTGGATATTCGTTATAGATAACAGGATTCCCTGAAGCACATAATTTCCTCGTAACATCTTTCACCGTTTGTGCGGAAACTATCGTATCTGAATCTCCCTGTAAAATGAGTTGGGGTATAGTGCTTGCTTCCATACCGACATAATTTTTACTCAAACGTTCGCTAAACGCTGGATACTCTACGGCAAGTTTACCAGTGAATAGTACATCATGAAACGCAGGAGAATAGATCTGTGTCGCGTCAGAGCCATAATAATTATAGATTCTATCGACACATAGGTTTGTAACATCTTGTTCAAGTGTCCCTGTCCATTTCTCGTTGAGAACCGATAGAGGATCTATAACATCTTTACCATAGAGATCTGCATATGTATAAAGTATATAGGGAGCAAGCGCTGGTGCTTCTCTGAGGAGTGCCTCAACATTTGATGCCGGAGCATAGGATACAATCCCGCGAATGGTTAATTCAGGAGCATACACTGGAGCATAATCTTTGGCCGCGATTGCTGCATGGCCGCCTTGTGAAAAACCAGCCAAAAAGATTGCTGAAGTTGGTTTGGCGTGGAGTAATTCACCCTCTGAGAATTTATACAATGAGCGTGCTGCATCTAACAACACTTTACTTTCCATCTCAGCATTGAAATAGTGATGGACTCTCTGCGGATTATTGAAACCTTCATAATCCGGGAAAACAACAATATATCCTTGGGATGCATACGCAAGCATGTGAGCTCTATAGTTTGCCCAATTTGCCTCTTCAGGAACCTCATTTGAAGGCGCACATATATCTCCTATCCCTGTTGTCCCTGAGCCAAAAACATAGAGAGGAAATTCTGTCTCTTCCGTAACAGAAGGTATAAAGTATTGAGTCGTAATTGTAATCGGCTCTCCTTTCTCATCAGTGCTTTTAAATGTAATCACATAACGGTTTACAGCATAGTATGGCTTGACTAGCTGTTCGCTAGGTAACGTCTGACTCATTAAAGCTGCAATAGCATCGTGGGTAAATGCATCTTCAAGTCTCGAAGTAAGAACTTCGCCCAGGTGGTTTTCTATTACAGGAGAAATAACCGGGTCGGAAATAGGAGATATTTTCTCAACGACAACGGACTTTGGAGCTAAAACAAAACCCCAAAAAATACCCACAGCAACAATTAGAAAAATACCTGAAAGGATTTTTACTACTTTATTCCGTTTCTTTTCTTTTGTATGTTTTCTTTTATCATGAAACTCGTAGTATTTCACTGATACATTATATACTCCACGTAAATCTTTTTACAAATAACGTCGTATGCCTTGTTATGCTTCATTGTTTTTTATATCTTCTATCCGCTTCACATAACACGCATACTCAATAACTTTGTAATATCTTGCTTTACATGGTATTATAAGGGTACTACTAATGAATAAAAAATTACTTGTATTCGTATCAAAAATTCCTGGATGGTTATCAACTGCTGAAGGGAGCTTTCTTGAACAATCCACAAAAAAAACTGCGAGATTAGAAGGAACTGTTGTTGAAATTGGGAGCTTTTGTGGTAAATCAACTATTTGGCTTGCGCAAGGTAAAAATAAAGTCTATGCAATAGATCCGCATAAAGGCAACGTCGGAGAAGACGAGAAGTATCCTCCTACCTATAAAACATTTATAAAAAATCTCCAAACAGCCAACGTCCGCACATCAGTTGTTCCACTTGTCAAAACATCAGAAGAAGCTGCCACGAAATGGAATAAAAAGATAAAAGTTCTTTTCATTGATGGTCTTCATGATGAAAAGAACGCGGGACGTGACTTTGAGCTTTGGAGTAAGCACGTAGTCAATGGTGGTGTCATAGCAATACATGACAGTTTTAAAAAATGGTGCGGATCAGAAAAAACTGCTATTAAGATGATTATTAATTCACCACATTTCTATAAGATAGGTGCTGTCGGATCCATAGTATATGGTATAAAAGGGAGAGGTACTATGCTTCAAAGATTACAAAAATCTTTTTACAGAATAGTTCTCTTAATTGCTATCTATTTGAACCGCTTAAAAATCACTTTCTTTCATTTTCCAAAGATTATTAAAACGCAATTAACAGTCTCAGTACTTATTAACTTGATTACTCTTTAGATGAATTTAGTAACAATATTTTTAACAGGTCTATTTACCGGAGCATTAACATGTATTGCCGTCCAAGGGGGTCTCCTGGCCGCAACAATTGCGCAACGGCATGAACAATCGTTACAAGAAAAAACCAAAAAAACAGGCAAAGCTCTCCCGATCCTTTCTTTCTTAGCTGCCAAGCTTGTGGCCTATACAATCCTTGGATTATTACTTGGATGGTTTGGTTCTTTTTTCCAGTTATCACTTACTGCCAATATAATTTTGCAATTGGCTGTGGGTATTTTTATGCTGGGAACCGCGGGAAATTTACTGAATATCCATCCACTATTTCGTTACTTTATTCTTCAACCACCACGATTTTTGACACGGCTTGTGAGGAAAGAATCAAAAAGTAAAAGTATTATGGCACCAGCAATTCTTGGTGCTTTTACTGTATTTATTCCATGTGGTGCGACACAAGCCATGATGGCACTTGCGATTGCCTCAGGTAATCCATTATCAGGAGCTGCAATTATGTTTGCCTTTGTCCTTGGTACTTCGCCACTATTCTTTCTCTTTGGCTATTTGGCAACACGGCTTGGTGAAAGTATGCAACAGAAATTTACTAAAGTCGCAGCATACGCGCTTATCTTGCTTGCAGTCTTCAATCTCAATAACGTGCTCGCGCTTACAGGAAGCAAAGTGACGCTTGAGAGTTTTGGTAAAGAAGTTTACTGCGCACTTAGCTATTGTGAGAATTATTCGGCATATGCGAGTAGTGGAATTCCCAAAGATATAAAAGTGCTGCCTGTTGATAAAGCAACGATTACTATTGAAGAGACAGGATATAATCCAGATAACCTAACAGTGAAAGCTGGAACTGAAGTCACACTGAATCTGAAAAACGTCGGAGGAGGAGGATGTACACAAGCATTTACAGTACCTTCACTGAACATTCAAAAAATTGTTCCGATCGGTGCATCAGATAAAATTACATTTACTGCACCAACTGAACCAGGAGAACTTGCTTTTATGTGCAGCATGGGAATGTATCGGGGGACAATAAACGTTATATGAAAAAGATTACGTTAAAAATTAATGGCATGCATTGTGTGAGTTGTGCTATGACTATTGATGGAGATTTAGAAGAGTATGTCTCAGGTGTCAAATCCGCGAAAACAAACTATGCAAAACAAGAATGTGAAGTTGCATTTGATGAGACCAAAGCATCTGTTGCACGTATTACAAAACAAATAAAACAAACAGGCTATACATCAGAGATTACTTCATAACTATTCCTATACTGTGGCAACAAATCCAAAGCAATCATTTGCATATGACTCAATACTCAAAAAACTGACAGTACGTCATGCGGCATCTTTTCCTCAAGAAGTTTTTGATTATGCCGCCGATGTAGAGATTCTCGATATGTCCTATGGACACATAACGTCGTTGCCGGATAGTATAGGAAAACTAACAAAACTGCGGATCGCTTTTTTATCACATAATGATTTTGAAGAAATGCCTGCGCAATTAGCATTTTGTGAGAATCTCGAAATGGTAGGGTTGAAATCATGCAAGATTAGCAGCATATCCGAGCATGCTCTTCCGACTAGTATTCGTGGATTGATTCTCACGGACAATCGTCTTTCAAGTTTGCCGTCATCACTTGGTACATACACAAATCTACAAAAGTTAATGCTTGCTGGAAATCAATTACAGTCACTTCCCGAATCAATACTCATGTGTCAGAATCTGCAATTGCTTCGATTAGCTGGAAACAAATGTACTACTTCACCTGATTGGCTATTCCAGCTTCCTAAATTAGGTTGGTATACCGATGCTGGTAATCTATTTCATGGGACAGATAGAATACACGCCCAAGGGCTCAAAGAAATTTCTTGGAGGGACATTGTCTTTGGAGAAAAGTTGGGGGAGAGTGCCAATAATAAAGTGTACAAGGCAAAGTTATCTGGTGGTGAAGACGTTGCTGTAAAAATGTACGGCGCAGGAATAACGACAGATGGTGATCCTCTGGATGATATGAATGCATGTCTTCTTGCAGGAGTACACCCAAATATCATTGGCGGCATAGGAAAAATTGTTGATGCTCCAGAAAATGCACAAGGTCTTGTTATGCCTTTGGTCCCAAACACGTTTAAAAAATTAGGCGATCCTCCAGACCTAAAGACATTGACAAGAGATGTCTATCCGCGTACAGAATCATTTTCGCTTCCGTACATACTGCAGGTTCTGAAAGATGTTGCATCAGCAATGCATCATTGTCACCGTAAAGGTATCATGCATGGCGATATCTATGCGCACAATGTGCTGAGTAGTCCTAGTGGTCAAAGTTATATCGGAGATTTCGGTGCAGCATCACTTTATAATCCAGAGACTGCGGGGGGGAAATTACGTGAGCAAGTAGATGTCAAAGGATTCGGATATTTGATCGAAGATCTTTTGAATAATTCGGTCGATGACCAAAACCAAAACACACAAAAAAAGCTTCAGGAGGTGCTGGAGAGATGTCTTGAGCCAAATGTAACGAATAGGCCGACATTTGCAGATATTCACGGATCATTATTACCTTAAAGTTTTTTTGATATAATTTCTATATGGCTCTTAAAATCTGTAAAAATGGACATAGATTTGAAAAAAATAGTGCCTGTCTTGTGTGTCCTAAATGTTCTTCTGAAGAGATGAAGAATAAGTATGCGCAAGAACTTCCCTTTATCGGTTCCCCTGCTTTCAGAGCTTTCGACAATAGTGGTATTGAAAAGCTTGCTGATCTAACCAAGTATACTGAAAAAGAATTATTAGCTCTGCATGGATTTGGTCCGAAAGCATTGGGGTTATTACGTGAGAGACTCAAAACAAAAAAATTATCTTTTGCCACAAAATAATCATATGCTACTGCTGCAGGTGTTATTGCACCTAAGCATTTTAGGGAATAACAAAGAATAATGGCTAATCAATCAATATACTGTCGTGGCAATCTGTGATCAGATAGCGCGATTCATTGACATTTAGTGGGAATTTCTATATCATTTGCACATGATTGAAGGAATTAATGCATCAGGTAAGCCGGATATTTATCCTGGATATAGTGATGATGAAAGAGCAAAACAAGCAAAAAATCCATTAGATTATGTGAGAAGATATCCAAATCTTCTTACTAATGAGAGTGGGGTATTAGCTATGCTACGAGGTCGATCATCAGAACCTATGTCTCATCCTGGCGCACTCCCTGTTGTACTATTAAGAAATGAGAAGTATACTATCGCAGATCTTGTGGGAGATCGAGGGATGGTGGTACCTAGGAAGGGTACTTCCGCTGATGACACACAAAAGTATCCTCTTGGAATGACAGTTGGAGAGTATGCAGAAAAAAAGCTTGGACCAAGGCCAGGTAAAAAATAAAAGACCGCGTATTTAAATAGTTTGTATTTTCTAGACGTGCAACAAAAAAATAGCGTCTCGTAAAAAATATGTTTTCGAAGAGATTCGAACTCTTCAGGTTACATTTACCTTCCAGTGCCCCGTGAGGGAATCGCACCCCCGACCCTCTGTTCCGAAGACAGATGCTCTATCTGCTGAGCTAACGGGGCAAATAATGCCTCTATGGCAATTTGCACATCTAACTAATGCAATTCTAACAGACTGAAGATCTAAATTCAAAAGATAGTATTTACAAACTCTCCGTGCTTACCGTACAATGAGTATACTAGGTACCCATTATGCCCAAAACTGCTCAATCATCAAAAACTGTTAAAGCTGTCAAATCAACCAAATCAGCAAAGAAGACCGCTCCAAAAGGGAAGAAATCTATGGCACGCGGGCTTATTAAAAAGAAGCCGTATATAGAATTTCTTACGGCATTTTTAAGTATTCCTGTACTTATTTCAGTTCTTCTTCTTAATTCGAATAGCTTAAAAAACCTTAATGCCAAACCAACTCCGACTCCAATGCCAAGTGTGAATGCGCAATCAGGCTTTTATGCAGAGCCAATAGGAACTGAAAAACCTGTTGAACCAACTTCTGTTGGTGCGCCGGATGAGCCTTGTGAACGAGGACTTGGACCAGCTGCAATCAGTTCTCCACAGGAAAATGACGTCGTTTCGGATAATCCTGTGACAATTGATATTTCTTATGATGATTCACGGTTTTGTGAAGCTGCTTGGGCTTATCGGATTAATGGCGGGAGTTGGTCTGGATATGATGACCGGTCAGTTGCGCTTTATAATTTACCACAAGGTCCTATCAGGTTTGACTTGCGGGTTAAAAGTATTGTCGGATCTGAGGAAGAAACAGTGACACGCAACTTCACATATAATGGTCGTGGAATGATTCTTATCCCGACAAGTCAGACAGGTTCTGATTCTGCACGATAGTTTGCTTAGTGCTTAGTGCTTAGTGCTTAGTGCTTAGTGCTTAGTGCTTAGTGCTTAGTGCTTAGTGCTTAGTGCTTAGTGCTTAGTACTTAGTACTTAGTACTTAGTGCTCAGTGTTTAGTTCTTAGTTCTTAGTCTTCGGTACTAGTTTTAATACTAACGACTAATCACTAAAGACTAACTACTATGCACTAACCACTAACGACTAAGCACTGACGACTGAAACAAAAAGCAAAGTGCGGTATAATACAGTAATGAAATCCCGTCTTTATTCGATTCTCAAATTTGTTATCGGCTGGCCACTCTCAGTTATTGCTTTTGTTTTTATAGCAAAGATACTCATAGATCAAGCGCCGACGCTTCAGCCAAATCTTACGTCCATTCAACCGCTTTTGTTTGCAACTGGCATCATCTGTTTTCTCATATTTTATTTCCTCAGAAGTTATATATGGTATAGGATAGTACGCGGTTTTCATCCTGGGATCTCTTTTAAAGACTCATCCTATATGTGGTCTGTCTCAGAACTTAAACGCTATATACCAGGTAATGTGTGGTCTTTTTTGGGACGGACGGTCTTATTCGCCAAGAGGGGAGTTGCTAAAAAAGATATTGGCCATGGGCTTATTATTGAAGCAGAAGTATTTGTTTGGGGGTGCCTTGTTGTTTCGCTCCTATCGTTACCTTTTTTACTCGCAAATTATTCTGTTTTCTTAGGACAGCTAGCAGGAGGATTACTTGCGCTTCTTATTGCTTTGTATATTTTTAGCAACCATGTAAGTAAGACGCTTCCTTCCAAACTCCGCTCAGTTACAGCTTTCTTATTTCCACCTTTTGCAGCATCTGAAAGTTTATTCTTAATTTTCATAAGTACAATTGCGCTATTCTTTTTTGGTTTGGGGAATTATCTCGTTATGAGTTCGGCATTTGGTACTGACCCGCAACTTATGTGGCAATTGATTGGTGTTTTCGTTCTTGCGTTTGTAGCAGGATATTTGTCTATTGTTACACCAGCAGGTTTTGGCGTCCGTGAAGGAGTCGTTATCTATGCATTATCGAAAATAACATCATCTGGGCTCGCAGCTTTTGCTGCACTTTTTACACGAATTGTTTTAATCTTGGCGGAACTTATCTTTATTCTTCTGAGTTACATTTGGTACAAAACTGAAAATAAATATGTCCATAACGTTGAAAAAGTGATTAACAAATATCCATATGAAGCAATTGTCTTGAGTATGAGTGCCTTGTACGCAATCTATATTACCGCTGCTTCTTTTCTCCGCTATGACAATTATTACACTGGTAGATTTGATTTGGGAAACATGGTGCAAACGGTTTGGAATACCTTACATGGCAATTTCTTCATGCTGACCAATCCTGATGGAATAGAGCAGATATCCCGCTTGGCATTCCATGCTGATTTTATTCTCATTTTACTTACACCGTTTTATCTCCTTTGGCAAGATCCTAAGATGCTTCTTCTTATCCAAACTATTGTTGTTTCATGTGGTGCTTTATTTGTCTATCTGATCGCAAAAGAAGTTTTGAAAAACAACTATATTGGTGTTGTTCTGGCTTTTGCGTATCTTATCAATCCAAGTCTTCAGCGGGCAAATCTTTATGACTTCCATGCAGTCGTTCTCGCGACCACGTTTCTTTTGGCGACATTTTACTTTTACCTCAAGCGGAAGTATTTGCACTTTATTATCTTTGCCATCTTAGCGGCCCTTTGTAAAGAGCAGATATGGTTGATTGTTGCATTGTTCGGACCGTTGATTGCTTTGCATCATAGGAAATGGATATGGGGCGCGGGCATTTTTGCTGTCAGCACAGGAATGTTTTTCTTTCTTCTTGAATATGCTATCCCAAGCTCCTTGGGCGCAAATCACTTTGCTCTGGAATACTATTCAGGCTTTGGCAGCAGTCCGACCGATATTATAAAAGCAATCATTCTTTCTCCTGACAAAGTCATGGCTATTGTTATGGAGCCAGAACGTATGCGGTTCTTGACGCAAATATTCTCGCCACTTGGATATCTGTCATACGTGTTTCCCTTCACACTTATCTTTGCTGGACCTGATTTACTGATTAGTTTGCTCAGCAGCAACAGTAATCTCTATCAGATTTACTATCAGTATACAGCGACAATGACACCATTCATTTTTATCAGTGCTATTTATGGAATGTGGATAATTATAAAAGTAAGTAATTATTTGTCATTCCTTCGTAGGCAGGAATCTAGATTCCGGATCAAGTCCGGAATGACAATTAGCGTCGTACTTATTTTATATATTTTATATAATGCGTTGCATACCGCCTACGCTTTTGGCCCGATGCCGGGGTCAAAAGAGCCAAATATTGCTATGTTCACCAAGCCTTTTGGTGATAGAGAATATATCGACACGTTCATTGCTACGATTCCTGAAGAATATAGTGTCGCTGCGTCCAATAATCTCGGCTCACACCTTTCACAACGTGAGGTAATTTACGTCTTGCCGTATGGTATCGATAGGGCAGATATGGTTTTGGTTTCAGCCAAAGATAATTATGCGAAAGAAACCATTGTAATAATGGAAAAGAATTCTCAATATCGAAAGGTTGCTGATAAAGATGGATTTGTGGTTTTTCAAAAGAAGTAGTACTTGTCATCCTGAACTAAGTGAAGGATCCCAGAACGGTGAGATTCTTCACCCGATAAACGGGTTCAGAATGACATGGTCTTTGACTTTATACCTCGTACTTTCTTATACTTAATACATGATCCATGTGATTAAAGCAGATAGACGCCATGAACCTTTTAGTGAAAGTAAAGTCATGGATTCTATACGACGTGCCAGAATCCCGCAATCTCTCCAAGGGTCTGTACTCACGCATGTCAAAAGCAAAATATATGATGGCATCTCAACAGCTGAAATTTATCAGCACATTCTTGAATTTCTTGACCAATCACCCAAGCCTTTCGTCAAAGCGCGCTACAGCCTCAAAGAAGCAATTATGCTTCTAGGCCCAAGCGGGTATCCTTTTGAGGACTTCGTCGCAAAGCTTTTGGAGTCGCAAGGATACCAAACGCAAGTCCGACAGATTCTTTCAGGCCGCTGTGTGACCCATGAGATAGACGTTCTCGCCGAGAAAGACGGGCGGACAGCTGTTATTGAAACAAAGTTCCATAACAGCCCTGGTACGCGTTCTGAGATCCAAGTAGCGTTATATACACATGCGCGGTTTAATGATGTGAAAGTACGCAACAGCGTCCATGAGTCATGGATCATAACCAACACCAAAACGACCGTAGACGCCAATAGCTACGCGCACTGTTCCGGGATGAAAATTATCAGCTGGGATTACCCGGCGGGGAATAGTCTTCGTGAGATGATTGAGCGGTCAGGTCTGCATCCAATTACCATGGTAACCTCACTTGCTCCGTCACATAAGATGACACTTTTGGAAAATCATGTCGTACTTTGTCGTGATATTGCCGAAAATCCTGAACTTCTTGATATGCTCTATCTCGGGCGCGCCGACCGTGAAAGGGTACTCGAAGAGGTAAATGCTTTAAGTAGCACAGAGTGAAGCTTTTATCTTGTCATCCTCTCTTTTCTCATATTCTTCTTACACGTGACTCATCCATTTCTTACTACAGAGCGATAAGATAGTAATTAATGAGTGGGGGGCTTAGCCCTCCGAAGCCAGAACCTCAACTGGTTACATTATAAATGCAATAGAGGTGCGAAACTATCCATCGCATAAAGCTACGGATGGCGAAGGGGGGTGAGTAAATTATGGATTTGTTACTTTATGTAGTATTCGGAGGAATTGTTGGTTGGATCGCTTCCATGGTTATGGGGCGTGACGCACAACAAGGAATCCTTGGAAATATTATCGTCGGTATCGTCGGTGCATTCCTTGGTGGATTCATCATGAATACATTTGGTCAAACAGGGGTAAGTGGATTTAACCTTTACAGTTTTATCGTCGCTTTACTCGGATCAGTTGTACTTCTCTGGCTTTACAGTATGTTTACGAGCAGAAGAGCGTAAACTAAACACGAAGGAATCATTAAAAACAAGCTTGGTCGCAAGATCAGGCTTGTTTTGTAGTTTATTCGGCTTTATTGTGGCGTGCTTTGGAAGGGATATATTGTTCAGGGCGTAGTGGTCTATTAATAACTGCTAATCGTGGAGGAGTACCGTTTTGTCGTCCATCTGTGAGTCTAATATCAGCATGTCCAAAAACTACGTGTTGGTCAGTGCCAAAAACGCGTGTATTTGTGACAACATCTTTCGAATTCCCGTTTTTTACAACTGCAACTAATCCTGCTTCACGAGCACTAACCGGTTTGATAGAATACTCATCTGCATTAAGTCCGAGACTTCGTAATGCTTTTGCACTTCTGCGGCGGACTGTACTTCGGAGTTCAGCAATTGGGGTATGTGCCAAATTTTGAACTCCCATATTTGAGGCGAGAGGCGTTGTAAGTTTTTTACTCTCAGGGCGACTATCTACTTCTGCGTCAACAAAAAGTACATATGGATCTTTATGTGGTAGCGGTAAATCACCCCTTGCAACACCATCTAAGTATGCTCTAGGTAATACATTATCGAATCGGCTTGGCTTTCCATCTTCAATCCTACTCAATTCTGCTTGGTCTAATTCAGCAAAACTAGGGACAACTATTGGACGAAGTTTTGCATCAGTCATAGTTTGGACGCCTTCTGGCTCCAATAAAAAGCCTGGGACTTGTGGAAGTACAACTGCACCATCCAATCGATCTGCAAGTATTTCTCCTTGTCTTGCAAATTCGCCAAGAACCGATCTTTCTGTTGATAATATTCGTGAAATTCGGCTATCAGCAGAAGCATTACCTTTATCATATCCTGTACCAAGAAGACGTTTCATTCTATCAGCTTGTGCATCATGTGCACCCATTGCAGCGACGTTGCGCTTAACTTTTCCTTGAAGTTCTCCTAATGATAATCCTCTTTCTGCTACGTTTGCTGGCATAAATATTCCTTTCGAATAATTTAATTCTACTCTTGTTGTCAAATTTTGTCAACAGTCAAATTAGACTTATAGTATTATAACAATTAAGTTAATATAGATAATCATTTGCAGTATGAGAAGCAGTATTGTGACTAGAAAACTATTTACTTTTATCGCAACCTTTTTCTCAAACTATTTCTTTAAACAAATGACAATGTTTTATTCTTAATTAATCTTTTAGTAAATAATTTTGTCGATCCTTTGAGAGGAGGGGCAAAATATTTGATTCTTACGTGAATCTTACTAAAGTATACTCTCACTTTTTATGCCTGTCAACATACAGTAAATCTGACAGTAGATCTACTTTTAGACGATATTAGCCATAAAAGTAAGAAAATAAAAAAGGTATTGACAGTGAACAGATGTTCACTGTATATTAGAGAAGTAAACATTTGTTCACCATATTTAATGTCATCCTCGCGAAGGCGGGGATCCAGAAATAAAAGTGACTAGAGCTAGATTCCCGCCTTCGCGGGAATGACAAAAAATTAAATTAATTATGAAATTAGATGATGCTATTAAGAAGTTACGGAGGTTTTACCGCTTTGAGAAGCGGCTTCCTACCTATGAAGAGATGTCGGAGCTCTTTGGATTTTCTTCAAAGAACGCCAGTTTTAAATTAATAGCCAAATTGATAGAAGCAGGGATTTTGGAGAAAGGGGACAAGGGTAAACTCCTTCCCAAAAATCTCTTCGCAATTCCCCATCTGGGGACAATTAAAGCAGGTTATCCAATGCCTGCATTTGAAGCTCATCACGATAACATTGATCTCTTTAGGTATTTGTACGATGTGCAAGGAGATATATACTTTCTCACTGTTTCAGGAGATTCAATGATCGACGCACTTATCGGTGAAGGAGACAAAATCATCGTTGATCCGAGTAGGACACCCAAAAATGGTGATATCGTCGCAGCCATTGTCGATAATGAATGGACAGTCAAATACTATTACAAAAGAAATGGCGCAGTAGAACTCGTTCCTGCAAATAAGAATTACCCGGTAATCTATCCGAGAGAAAGTTTGGAAATTGGTGGAGTAATCATCAGCGTCATACGAAAGTACCATTGATTTAGGGGTTAGGGGTTAGGGGTTAGGGGTTAAAGTCTGTTTAGTGTCATATCGAACACTAGTGAGAGATCTCAATCACTTGCATTAAAACCTCAGTGGTAGGAGATTTCTCCCTTCACTCGAAATGACAAATTATATTATGAAAAGAATGCTATTTTTACAATCGATACAAGGACTTCATGGGAAGTCATTACACATTCGTTTGGATGGAACTGTGGGGATTATTTCTATGAGAAAACCTAGTTTTGTCACGAGATTTGTCCAATCTCTACAAGCAGTCATTGCTTTTATACTTGCTCCGATTCCGTAAGTAGCATATTATGCAAAGAATTATTCTGCACATCGACTTTGATTCATTCTTTGCGAGTGTTGAGCAGCAAGATAATCTTTTGCTTCGCAATCGTCCGATTGGTGTAACCGCAACCAATGGGAGAACGTGCATTATTGCCGCAAGCCGTGAAGCAAAAAGGCTTGGCATCAAATCCCCATCACGGACGTCAGAAGCCAAACAAATTTGTTCCAGTATTATTTTTGTTCCTGCGCACTTTGTGCATTATTGGGAAATAAGTCGTAAGTTCGTCGCACTCTGTGCCAACTTTTCTCCTACTGTTGAAGTTTTTTCACTTGATGAGGTTTTTATGGATGTGACATATACTGCGCCACTCTTTGGTGGTGTGTACCCATTAATTACAGAGTTTAAGAAACGCCTTCGCGAAGAAGTGGGAGAATGTATTACAGCGTCGGTTGGTGTTGCATCAAATAAAATCCTCGCCAAATTAGCTTCAGGTATGCGTAAGCCCGATGGTGTCATGACTATCACAAAAGAGAATTTGTGGAATGTTTATAAAGAAATGAAGCTTACAGCTATTTGCGGTATTGGAGGCAGGATTGAAAGCCGCTTACAGCAAATGGGTATTTACACATTGCATCATTTACAAAAAGCCCCATTATCCGCATTGATTGCCGAATTTGGAAATGTAGAGGGACATTTCTTGTGGAATGTCGGGCAAGGCGAAGATGACCGTCAAGTTATCCCGCACGAGTTAAAGCCTGATGTAAAATCTGTCGGAAGACAATACTGTCTGCCGCAGAATGAATATGATAGCCGGAAAGTTTTACAGAATTTATATGAACTTTGTGAAGAAGTGACATTAAAATTGCGCAGACTTGATAAGAAGGCGAGAAGTATTGGGTTTTATTTGGGTGGAGAAAAAGTATATTCTGGAAAGTATACATTTGATCATTATATTAATACTGGAAGTGACTTGTTCAACGGATGTCTTTATTTGCTAAATCGTCATTGCGAAGAAACCACAATAGTGGCTGATGAAGCAATCCCCATCAGGTGCAGAACCGAGCAGGGGATTGCACCCTACGGGCACAAGACCGCAGCCATTGCATGGCTTCGCAATGACGGGAATTATATCAGGCATGTAAGCGTATGGATGTCACATCTAGAAGATAATGCTAATATCCCTTCATCAATCTTCCCAATCGATCAGAAACAACAAAAGGTAATTAAAGTAATTGATAGATTAAATGATAAGTATGGGGATCACACGATACGAAATGCATTTTTACTTTATGCAGATAGACTGACAACGGTTCCTAACGGGTATACTGTGAATAGATATGAGTTAAGAGTAGATCAAAAAGTGTAAAGGAAACTCAAGATTGAATTCTCTTTATACTATCAATTTGCTTTCTTAAACCTACTATTTCTCTATCAAAGTATCCGATGATAAGGTTAAGTTTTCTTGTAAACGTTCGTCCTTGCTGCTTTAGTAATTTTTCAAAACTTGCTAACCGCTCTTTGGTCGCTAACGATTCAAAGTCAACTTTATCAGCTATAGCTTTCAGTTGTTCCTTAGTAGTTAAAGATTTAAGTTCTTCCTTGGTCGCTAACAGTTTCAAGTCATCTTTAGTTGCCAGAAATTTCAATTCTTCTTTAGTGGCTAATAACTCTAGTTGGTCTTTTGTTGCAAGAGGTTTTATTGCACGGTGTATATCTTCTCGAAGCTCTTCGCGTAAGCGGTCATTATTTTTATCAAAGAGTTGTTGTAAGAGCTTTACATCACTGGCAGTTAACATAGCTCTAAATATATTCGATTACTAGACTTTTTGCAATACGCAAAATAAAAGAAGCTAAAGAGGTCTATTTATATTAGAATCCATAAAAGTTCATCGGGGCATTTCCAATTCTCATTCTTGGTAGTTTCATGATATTTGAAAGACAATGTGTCCTCCCATTATCGGTTGAAAAGGCTGCACTTATGTCCAGTTCTTGCAGCGTTTGTACAGCTTCATCATCATATGCTCCATATGGGTAGGTAACGATTTTATTTTCCAAACCTAAATGGAGAGCAAGTTGTTCATTCGCAGTTGTCACTTCATTTATTATGTTGTCCTTTGTTATGTAACCTAACGGTGCATGTGAGTTTGTGTGGTTATAGATAGTAGCGTATGGACTTTCTTTTAATTCTTGCAGATGTTCCCATTGCATATATCCTGATTTTCCGATGAGTCCTGTCGGAATCATGAAGTTCATGATAAATTGATATTTTTTCGCAACCATAAAGGCATAGGTATAATTATCATCGTAACCGTCATCGATGGTGATAATAATACTTTTTTCAGGAAGTGGAGTTTGGGTCTGCAACGCATACACGAGATCATGTGCATCCAGAGCTGTGTAACCATTTTCTGAAAGGTATTTAATTTGGTTCTCAAACATCTGATTATCTACCGTCAATACTTTATGTCCAAGCTTTTCAGCCATTTCGAGTGGTTGGATATGATGGTACGTGACGACAGGAACATCAATACAGTAATCCTTATTAAGATTTGCTTCTTCACTTGCTGATTGCGATGTTATGATTTCCGCAAGTGATTGCTCTACATTTGCCGCCAGCGGAAGTTCTGCATAGGGAGTAGGAGATGCAAGTATACTTGATGCAAAGACAACTGGTGTTTGATTATCGGCAAGTAATTGATTTGCCATAACAAATGGAGTTTTAAATAATTCTAATCCTATCAGAGAAAAGAGAACCAGAACAATAATTCCATATATAACTTTCGTTTGTCTTTTCGGCATAATCAAATCTGTTTCATTGTAATAGTAAGCTCTTGAAATGACAACGAGCAAAAGGCATGGCTAAATGATATACTATGGGCACAATGGCAAGGAACATAGAAAATGATAGCAAATTGAGACAAGATTCAGTTATCAAGCGGTTGCCTGGAGCTCTCGGTCATGTTTGGGATTGGCAGTTGCGAGCAAGATGTCGAGGTATGGATTCGAGTGTATTCTATTCGCCAGATGGTGAGCGCGGGACAGATAAACAAGACCGTGAAACGCAAGCAAAAAAAATCTGCAACCCTTGTCCGGTAAAAACAGAGTGTCTAGTCTTCGCATTTGAGCATGAAGAACTGTACGGAGTTTGGGGAGGAATGACTGAGGATGAAAGAAGAAATCTGCTTAAAAGTGGGAACAAAAAATTACCTACTCTTTAACTAGTATATCTTTTCCAGAAAATACCGCTTTATCTCCAAGTGCTTCTTCAATCCGTAAAAGTTCATTATATTTTGCTACACGGTCTGTGCGTGAAAGCGAACCTGTTTTGATTTGTCCTGTTCCGAGTCCTACTGCGAGATGCGCAATTGTTGTGTCTTCTGTTTCACCAGAACGATGTGACATGACATTATTCCAACCAGCAGTCTTTGCCATTTCGATCGCAGCGATTGTTTCGGTCAACGTCCCGATTTGATTCACTTTTATAAGAATTGCATTTGCTGCTTTCTCGTCAATTGCCCGCTCTAAAAATTTGGTATTGGTGACGAGCAAATCGTCGCCAACAAGCTGGACTTTATTGCCAATTATTTTGGTCAAATATTTCCATCCATCCCAATCACTTTCACCCAGTCCATCTTCAATAGATACAATCGGGTAACTCTCGACCAGCTGTGCCAACCAATCAACCATTTGTGAATTTGAAAGCGTTTGGCCTTCAGCTTTGAGTACATATTTGTCGTCTTTCATAAGCTCAGTTGATGCGACATCAAGACCCAAGACGATGTCATCACCTGGATCAAAACCTGCATTCATAATCGCATTGATAATCAGATCCAAAGCTTCAGCATTACCATTCTTTACGCGTGGCGCGTATCCACCTTCATCTCCGACTGTTGTTTCGTACCCTTTTGCTTTGAGGACTTTTGCTAAGTGATGGAAAACTTCAGCTCCCATACGCAGCGCTTCTGAAAATGATTTCGCACCGACAGGAAGAATCATAAATTCTTGGATGTCTGTAGCAAAATCAGCATGACGGCCACCATTAATGATATTCATCATTGGAAGAGGAAGAGGTGTTTGAGATGAGAGATGAGAGGTGAGAGATGAGAAATACTCATATAATTGTATATGTTTTGATTGTGCTGCGGCTTTGGCAGTGGCGAGAGAGACTGCGAGAATAGCATTTGCTCCAAGTTTGCTTTTATTTTCGGTGCCATCTAGATCAAGCATGATTTGATCAATTGCTTTTTGGTCGGTGACATCATGTCCTTGTAGTGCTCCAGCAATCTTCGTATTCACATTTGCAACAGCTTTCAGAACACCACGGCCGAGATATTTAGTTTTGTCACCATCTCGGAGTTCAATCGCTTCATGTGATCCAGTCGAAGCACCTGATGGAACTGCAGCTCTTCCCATCATGCCGTTTTCCAAAGTAACATCAGCTTCAACAGTTGGGTTACCGCGGGAGTCAAGAATTTGTCTGGCATGAATATGCTTTATTTTCATAAAAACTAATTGTAGTAAATATGAGGATGATATTCAAGTGGGGCAATTCTAGCATCATTTTCAGTCTTGTATCCTAGGGGCTAAGCAACTATGTTGGAATGTATTATTACAGCTTCATCTAGCAATAGTATTAAGAACAAATGGTAACTTTTCTCCTAAGCGCGGAATCTTAGTTTTCTTAAATTTACCTACAGGGTGTTCTCTAAGGTATATATCGTAATTTTGCATAAGTACTGCGATTCTTCCCCAATCATACCGATCTCTTTGATCTTCAGTAAACTGTCCAACGAGAGCTGTTGTTTCTTCAAATTTTGATGAAACACCTGCCATGGCATATATTAAATGGGTTAACTCAAGATTTTCAGCATCTGGCCCATGGGTAGCAACTTCAAAATCAATATGCATTACATTTCCATCTGGTTGGATAATTATATTACGTGGATGCCTATCACCGTGTCTTAAACCTAAATTATGTCCTCGCTTAATTGAATTTAAGGTAGGCAGTATCGAATCTGTTTCTCCTTGTTCTAGCTTTGCTCGTAATGTTTCGCCTTCGATATACGGATAAAGCATAGAAGTTTCATCCGTATACACAGGCACTGCTGAACCCAATCTAAGTAATGCAAGACGTCTCATATGCATAGCTTGTTCATGCATTGTTCTTCCTCGAACTGTTCCAACAAACCCTACGGCGGGAAACTCTTGCGTTGCTAAATAATTAATTAGGACTGTATGGTTATTTTCATAGTCTGCAAGTGATCGCTTCACATAACGTTTACCATTATCTGATTGCAGAACAGAAATATCATTTGTTTCGCTAATGAGAAAGGTGTTTGTACTTTTCAATTCTGCAATATTAATTTGAGACAGAATATGTCTCTCACTTTGCGGATGCTCTGGCGAATTCATTGATGGATTATAACAAAAAAGTGGAACTATTTAATCTATAGGATTCTGGCAGGGGCTGAGTAACTATGTAGAACCTATTTCAACTATATTTGCCCGAGATCGGATCAAAGAATGTTTTGTGGACGCTTTGGACGTGGGATAATTTAATGAGTTCATTTCGTAGATATTGCACTTTTTCTTGCGTGAGTCCTGGGATCAGTTCCCCATGGGCTTTGCGGAAAATGCCTGCAGTATTTGTGAGTTCGCGGGTTCTTATATGCAGTCCGTATAATCCCATGAAACGCACAACAAAAGGATTTACATATTGTTCGATATTCTCAATTGCTGCGTAGGGAATGATTATATGTCTTCTGATGATAACACCACGTCGGATATGCAATCCATCGTTTTGTAATTCGTAGGTAAAATTTGCAACATATAACACCGCCCAGTAATATGTAGAAATAAGAATGAGAAAGAAAAAAATGATTCCTGCACCATAGAGAATAAGTATGATTTGTTCAGTTGGTATTATTGCCGTTTCGTCAACCCAAATTTTTTCAAAGATACTTACTCCAAGAAACCAAATCGGTACGATATACACGGTCGTAATGAAGTTTTTTATAAAGTAAAGGTAGATTACTTTTGGATTAATATGTTCCATCTGTTAAATGAATGAGAAGAGCAAATAGAGGATCAAGATGATAAGAAAGATATAAGCGATTCCTCCTAAAGCCGGAAATACAAATGTTGATAAGAGCCAAAGGGCGATAAGAATGACGACGACAGTTTGTAGCATACTTGGGAGAAAGCGGATGATATAGCCAAGGAGTAATAGGATGAGCAAATGGTGTAGTGTAAACGCTCGGCCAAAGAGATTAAATATTTGGGTATTAAGAAGAGGAATTTGGATAAATCCAGCCAACCACAAGATGACAAAAAATCCCAAAATCCATTTGACCATATCAGGTACTTGTATGTTTCGTTTCATAGCTCTGCAATCATTTTGACAAGTATTCAAAGAAAATGCAATAATTACTCACTCGATGAATAATCAATCAATAGGTATCTTAGACTCAGGAATCGGTGGTTTAACCGTCGCGAAAGAAGTAATCGCACTACTTCCACATGAATCCGTCATCTATATCGGTGACTCAACGAATGCTCCATATGGTGCTTTGTCTGCTGAAGTAATTCATCAAAATGCCCGTGCGCTTGTACAGTTCTTATTAAAGAAAGATGTCAAACTTATTGTTGTCGCCTGTAATACGATTACAGTGAACTGTATTGATGCTTTACGGGAAGAGTTTACCGAAATCCCGATTATAGGGGCCGTTCCTGTTGTTAAGAATGCTGCTGCATTAAGTAGAAACAAGCGCATTGGTATTCTTTCGACATCGCAAACAACCCGCAGCCCGTATCAAAAGCAGCTTATCGATATGTACGCAAATGGTTGTACTGTTTTTACTCATGGGACAGATGCTCTTGTGCCATTAATTGAGCAAATGATATTGGATGGAGAAGTAATGGAGAGTGTGCTGACACGGGTTTTAGAAAAGTTCAAAACTGAAAAGATAGATACACTGGCTCTTGGATGTACGCATTTTCCACTTGTCAGAAATTCTATTCAAAAAATTTTGGGTAACGATGTTTTACTTCTTGATTCAGGTGCAGCGATTGCACGGCACGTGCAGCGAATTCTTAGCAACAACAAAGTTATGAGCAGTACTGCCCAGCCTCGACATATGTTCTATACAACAGGCGAAACCATACTTATGCAGTCAGTTGCAGATCGATTAGCGCTCCCGATACATTCTCGTGATCTTCATAAAATGATACTATAGCTTTCCCTTACCACATCTTTACGAAATCACCATGTAATTTTCACGCTGTGCCGTTATCATAGATTTATGATTAATGATGACAATAAAAATAATTTGCCAGATGGCATTTCTGAACCGCAATCTACTGATGATACCGGCCGTAGGCTCCCAGAAGAATTTGATAGTATTGATGATAGATAACATAGAACAAGATCTCTTCACTAAATAACCCCGCACTTTCAACTTTCAAGCAAAATTGGTATACTACATCTGTGGTTTGGTGGATCAGCAAAGCTGAACTTCATTAGCCTAAGGTGGTGGTTGTAGCTCAGTGGTAGAGCATCAGTTTGTGGTACTGAATGTCGCGGGTCCGATTCCCGTCAGCCACCCCAATTTTTTTATCCACAATTTTGTATATCAAACCATTTCACCTCAAGACAGTATTTGGACCTCTGGTATAATATAAAAATGAAGGTAAACATTATCCATGATGCAAAACAAGCAAAGGGTCTTGCAGTAATCATAGATATTCTTCGAGCAGCCACTGTAGAAGCATTTATCCTTGGCAATAATGCTAACTGCATTATTCCCGTAAAAACAAGTGCAGAAGCATTTGCTCTCCGTGAAAAAAATCCTAGGATTGTTTTAATTGGTGAGAGTAATGGGCTTAAAATCGAAGGGTTTGATTATGGTAATAGTCCTTCAGAAATAAAAAATGTGAATTTTGAAGGAAAAATAGTTGTGCATCGAAGTTCTCACGGCACGCAAGGACTTGTTGATGCTCAGGGTGCTGATCAAGTCATCTTTGGTAGTTTTGTAACCTTTTCAGCAATTAAAAAATTTATTGAAAAAACAAACCCAAAAGTTGTTTCTTTAGTTCCAACGCTTGATGAAGGCGATGACGAATTATTTGCAAATTACTTATATAGAGATCTTTATGGTTACGACAATAATTTTGAGGAGGTAAAAGAACGAACAAAAGGATTAAATAGCATATTCCTTGATCCTGAACATCCAGAATTTCCTGAAGAAGACTTTCACTTAGCGCTCACATTGGATACGTTTCCTTTCTTATGCATCACTGATAAAAAAGATGATCAACTAATTGTTAAAAAACAAGAAGTATAAAACTCTAATTCTTTAAGCATTATTTTGCTATAATAGCTTTGGACATCATTTGGAAGGCGACCCATAAAAATAAATTATCTTGTAAAATTAGCATAATATGCTATTATTACTCCATGGCTACAATAAATCCATGGATTAACTTCAATGGCAATGCTGAAGAGGCATTTACTTTTTATAAATCAATTTTTGGTGGAGAATTCGCAAAAGTAATACGGTTCAAAGATATCGCGAGTGATGAATTTCCTGTGGCAGAAAAAGAGGAAAATAAAATAATGCATATTGCTTTACCTATTGGTAACAATACTATGTTGATAGCCAATGATGTTCCGGAAGTTCTTGGGCGAGTAAATGAGAACGAAAACAGAAGCAAAATTTTGGTAAACACAGAAAGTAAAGAAGAGGCGGACAGATTATTTCATGGCCTTTCGGCTGGAGGAGAAGTAGAAGGACCTCCAGGAGAGAGTCCATGGGGCTCATATGCTGGTATGTTTCGAGATAAATACGGTATCGAGTGGATAATTGAATTTTCTCCTAATAAATAGTTCCTCAAAGTCACATAATTTCTCCTTTGACACTGATCTAAAACATATCCTCAAAAGTTTATAGATAGAAAATGAGATAAACAAGGTATGAACCTAGTCCAAATGGAAGATGGAGGCATTTTCCGCGTCCTAAAACTATAATTCACCCAAGGTTCAAAGCTAGTTAACCCCCGGAGTTGCATATAGCTTAGCTGATCTTCACCGCGCTTAGCGTGGTGGTTGTAGCTCAGTGGTAGAGCATCAGTTTGTGGTACTGAATGTCGCGGGTCCGATTCCCGTCAGCCACCGCAAAAAACTATAGATTAATTTTAGGCTCTTCTTTTAACACTTGTAATTCATTCTACATTTTGCATTAATAAATTAATGGAAAAAACGTCGGTTAAGAATAGAGGATTATTGTTAACCATTTTATTAGTAGTTTATACTGGATGGATTATCGTTACCGCTTATAGTCTTGTTACAAGTTATAACTTTATTGTAAGTAATTTATTTATTCCTGATTTTATCTTTACATTCAAAGCATTCTTTTTTTTACCTCTTCATATAGCAATACTGATCGGACTTTATAAATGGAAAAAAATCGCGATATACAGCTTTTTTATCATTTTTTATTGTGAGTCAATTTATAAAAATTTTATATTTTTCTCCAACATAGGGAATAGCTCATCCTTATCTGCATCGTTAGTTGTATTAAGTATATTAAGCATATTACTGATTCCATTCTACATCGCATTTAGACGTAAATGGCAAATGTTCACCTAATATTATAAGATTTTTATATTGTATTTTATAAACTCCCACTTTCAAATGGATTATTAAAGTAATAGGTTCGAACATCGTTCGGTAGGCTACCCAAAAGTAAAGAAAGCGGCAAGAGTTTATAAATAGAAACTAAATATAGGAGGTGTGAACCTAGTCCAAATGGAAGGTGGGGAAACCCATCGTTTGGTAGTCTATTTTAAGTCTTATAGTGTTGACTCTGTGGTCTTTTTCTGTTATATTTCCCTTATGATTGAACGTGCAACTTTTCATGCTGGGAGATACCACTTGGCTCAAGAACAGGAAATGGCTGTCGCGGATCGTCGAGAGCGCCATGAGCAAACGCTAAAAAGGTTTTATGCACACTCTATGGACTTAGTGGTAGAGCAGGGTTGGCAACATCCGCTTTTTTCAGAAGCTCCAAATGTTCTACAGATGGGGACTGCAACTGCTTCTACAACTAAAACATTTGTTGATTTTGTCCATGACATTAATTCTAAAGCGCATATTACTGTAGCTGATTTTTCGGACTATCCTTTACAGCAGTCTCAGGATGAGGGATTACGATGTGAACCAAATGTAAACTTTGTCAGAACCGATACAACTAAATTAGGATTTGTAGATAACACATTTGATTTAATAGAAACGGATGGTCTATTGCAATTCCTAAGTCCAGAACAGAAAACGCAAGCAGTTGCTGAATGGTATCGTACACTAAAACCTGGAGGAGTTGTAACAACCAGAGACCGATTTGTCAGTGTTAATGATGCACCAAAAGAATGGGATACATTAAATAAAATTCGGAAACACTTTAGCCAGAGGTTTGGCGTTTATTCATATCCAACAACTACTGAAGTCATGCGGTACAAATTTAATGCGCAGGGGTTTTCTACGCTTATTGAAAATACACAGGTCATAGATCCAAGAATGCTTTTAATTCATGATATTGTTGCACAAAAACCAAAGATTATAAAATAATATTTAATTAAGTAGATAATGATTGATAATAAGCCCCAAATATGATATTTGTCTATCTAAAATATTAAATTCAATCGCACAGAACTAAAACTTACTTGGAGAAAAGGAGTTTTATTGCTTTATACTTTGGCTCTACTTCTTTTCTATATTCTTCAAAGAATATCTTTTTATTAAAATGTTTTTCAATTTTTATAAGTACCCATTTTTTTAGCTCCGATAAATCTTTCCCACCCAAATGCTGCCAAGCAAAGTATAAGAAAAAGTCTGTTTGGAAGTGTGCCATTGCATCAGCTGTCGCAAGTACTTTCCCTTCTAATGCAGTTGGTATAGTGTGCGAGCAGCTATGCGGGGCGATTATCTCATTAACGATAAAGTTGCGTTCTTGATCTGTATAACCACTCTTCTCCAGGATTTCGTTTGCAATTCTCAGACTTTCTTTTTCATGACCTTTAGAGAATCTCGTCATAACAGCATCAGCTATATCATGGAGAAGTGCCCCAGATACACAATGTTCAATGTTTGCATTTTGTTCCTGAGCTATTCTTTCAGCATTTTTCGCAACTACTTGTACATGATTAAGATATGCCCACACATTCCATTGATCAGCATTTGGATGCTGATATGTATAAAGAGCTTCTACTTCTTTTTTTACTTTCTCAAGTCTCATACCGTCAGTATATCAAAAATGATTAAATGCTTCTTGAGTACACTTAATAATCAGGTGCAAATTCTCTTGCTGTAACTTATTTTATAGATTATGATAGAGAGTATGAGTATAGCTAAAGAAAATTATTTTTACTGGGCAATGGTTCTGAACGTAATTACTGTTCTTGCTCTCGCACTTATGGAGTTCTCTGGTAACAATCAAGCGTATGATCCTCAATCTTCACTTTTCATAGCCTATCAATTTATTATCCCAGTTATCGTTTGGTATCTCGGCATCCGGGCGAAGAAAAAGCAACTGAAAAATAAACTGACCTTTAAACAAGGCATGATTGAGGGGACATTGATTGGCCTTGTCTTTGGCCTTACATCGCCGTTCATATTTCTGATCTACTATACACTGATTAATCCTGGTATTGTTGATTCGATCAGACATGGTGCAGATCCCACCTGGTTAGTAATAGGCAAAGATATGATGTTGAGTTTAGTAGTTTGTTTTGTCACAGGTTTAATCCTCAGTCCTCCAATAGCATTCTTGCTTAGATCAAAAAAGAAAAAATAACACATTTCAAATGGTCGCTAGAATCTTTTTTTATTTTTTGTTTCATCTTTCAAAAGTATAGGTTTCAGTATATAAATACTTGCAACAACAACAGCTAAGCTTAAGAGAAACGCAAAGAAGAAAATTCGATGTGGACGTGTGGCCGAAAGGCCGCCTAACAAAAAAAAGTATGGTATTGCGAGCAAAAAACTACCAATAAAAATTTTATACTGCATACATATATTGTAGATAGTTCACTCGTAAAAGCAACGTTTAAATAGCAATTATAAGATTTGGTATAATAACTCTATGGGAGCAAATAAAGATAAAAGACATGTGTCGCCAATTTGTTTTGAAGCAAAGCTGTTTAAAATAAATTCTTGGACGATTCTCAGATTGCCGGAAGATGCTTCTGCACAACTTCCATCACGTGGTATGACAATGGTTTCAGGAACGCTTAATGATATACCCTTTAAAACTTTACTTGAGCCGGATGGAGTATATTCACCAGATCAACGGCCGAGTCACTGGTTCCGGCCTGATGAAAAGTTGCTTGGTGCTGCAAAAGCAGCTGTAGGTGATACTGTACAAGTCTCTCTCCAACCGACCAAAGAGTGGATTGAGCCGGAAGTACCTGAAGATGTTACAAAAGCACTCGCTTCTTCTCCCAAAGCTAAAGCATTGTGGGACGATATCACTCCAATGGCTCGCTGGGATTGGATTCGTTGGATACGTGCAGTTAAAACATCTGAGACGCGGCAAAAGCATCTAGACGTTATGCTGGATAAACTAAACAAGGATATGCGCCGTCCATGTTGTTTTAATCGCAGTCTCTGTAGTGAACCGTATATATCAAAAAATTGGGTCCTCCTCGAGCCGACGCAAATGACATAGTATTTCTATAAAATTTTGAATGGCTCTATCTCTCAAGCAAGAATCCCGATGTCCGAACCTAGTTGACTCCTGGTGTCGAAGTGAAAATGAAAGGTTTTGGTGGGCGGAAGTTGTTGCGACGAAAAATCGGTGCTAAACTGTTGGAAGTGGTTATGAAAACTGAAGATTCTCGGATTACTGTTATAACTGCTTATTATTTGAAGGAATAAATATGAAATTACAGTACGACTCAAAAGAAGATATTGTCTATATTAATTTGGCAAAAGGTGTTTATAATAAAACGAGAAAAATTTCTAATGCAGTATTAATTGACGAAGATATAGATGGTAAAGTGTTAGGTATTGAGATATTGGATGCAAAAGAAAATATTACAGCTTTTGATCCTCTTCAAACAAAACTCCAAATTCAAAATAGATAGTTTTACTTTATAATTTTGAAGTAAATTAATATTATTTTCTCACCAAAAAGAATGGTTTCATTAGGTGGTGGAATTTGTTGAGGTATTTTTTTCTGTATCCTGGCGGTTTTGCTGAAGCTTCTTTTATAAGTGCTGCATACACTTTCTCTAAATTATCAGCTGTTTGTTGGATAGAAAACTTTTTGGCTGTTTCCAAACTATTTTTGGCAAACATATCACGTAATTTTTTATCACTCAGTAATAGATGTATACTTTCTGCAAAAGTCTTGGCGTCCTTTTTTACCATGTAGCTATTTTTTCCATGATCAAGTATCTCGTGAAAGACAGCATCTTTTACAGCGACAATCGGGAGAGACGATGCTAATGCTTCAAGTATCACTAGACCTTGTGTTTCAGTTTGTGACGCAAAAATAAAAATGTCTGCATCTGCATAAATTTGCGGAAGTGTTTCCGGAGGAAATGCTCCAAGGAAAAAAACAGAATCAGATAGTTGTAAAGATTCGACTTGGTTTTTAAGGGTTTGTTCTTCAGCTCCCGCGCCAACAAGAACTAATACTGCATCAGGTGATTTTTTCTTTAATTGCCAAAAGGCTGAGATAAGAAAATCTATTGCTTTCTCCTGGCCAAGTCTTCCCACATGTAATAGTATCTTTTTGTTTTTTCCTACACCTATCTTTTCGCGTATAAAACCTTTTGTGTGATCTTTATATTCATCAAGTTCAATCCCTGTTGGATCAACATGCATTTTTTTGGTTACACCGTAAGAAAGGAGTTCTTTTCTGACAGAACCTGTCGGGACAAGAAGATAATCACAATAATTGCAAATGATTTTGCTCAAAATTTTCATAAATCTTGGATTACCAAGCCACTTCCCGAGATAATGCGTATATTGTACGAGTAGTGTGCAATAGGTGAAGACATAGGGGATATCTTTTGTTTTGGCGATTTCCCACCCGAGAAGACTGATTGGTCCACCGTTGTAGGCATGGATTACATCAAAATCTAATCTGACAATATCCAGAAGCGTTTTGTTCGGAATATGGAGAGCAAAGCGGGTTCCGGTAGCTAAAAAATTAATTGAAGGAAGTCTGTAGATATTCTTTTTATTATCTTTATGTCCTGGTACATTGGGCGCAATAATGGTTACTGTGTGTCCCTTTTTCTCAAGCGCGCGGGCAGTTCTATCAACTGCTGTTGATACACCATTTGGTAAAGGCAGATACGCGTCTGTAAATATTCCAATCTTCACAATAATGAACTCTGTCTATTATAGCGTACAGCGGAGTTTACGACAAATTCTTCCATAATTATTGCATAGAAATGGTACACTTTATTAGTGCTTTAGGGAGGTGATATTTATGGCAGATGCAAAATCAAAAGCAGAAGATAAAAAAGAAAAGAAAGAAGAGACAAAAAATGAATCAGGAAAGAATGAATCTTTTCGTGTTCAAGGAGAAAATCTTTTGAAAAAAGTAAATGAGCTTATCAAAGAGGGTAATGTCAGACGCATTACTATTAAAGATAAGAATGGAAAAAATGTTATCGTGATCCCTTTAACATTTGGTGTTGTTGGAGCTGTGATCGCACCGGTTCTTGCGGGAATTGGAGCAATAGCGGCGTTAATTGGTGAATGTACGATTACGGTTGAGCGCGAATAGCGCTTAGCCTAAATCGTATCCACCTGGGGGAGGTTCTGCGGATTCTGTCATTGCTGAGGCAACTTCTTGTGTATCAACTGAAGCACCATCATCAAAGTCATGTTCTTTATGATCTTCATCATAGTCCTGAAGATGTTTTTTTATCCCTGCATAAAGTGTGGCTGCAGCGCGGTACTTATCTGTGTCATAGACGTAGAAGAGTTTGTGGCAATAAGAACAAGGGTGTGTGTAATACATAATTATGCATAGTATAGCACTACCTACTTGATTTGCAAGCTAAGGATTATAAACCCGAATTTTTTGGAAATTTAAAATCGGGGAAAAGATATTGTTTGTTCCGGGCTTGGAACCTTTATCAATAAGTACTGTTGCTGCTTGAGGAAAAATTTCGACAGATAACTTTTTTGTTGGCGGAAAATGATTTCCATCACATTGGTATGCCTTGGGGCCGCTAAGTGATTCAACAGTAATCTTTTTTCCTTTAAGAAGTGTGTAATGTGGACTCTTATTGATATTGCCAAGTAACGCATTTCCCAAAAGACTCAACCAAGCAGGATATCCTGATGCTTGGATGATGCCAACGCGCAAAACTCCATTTTGAGGATAAGCTTTTGGCACTGCTTCAATGCCTCCCTGTAATTGTCCCATGTTGGCTATCATAATACCTTTGGCTGTATATGTCACACTCTTTTTTCCGTCGATTGTAACTTTATACTTTCCTGCTCTCCGGTGAAGATTATTAAATCCACTGACGAGATACGCCAAAGGACCAAATTTGGTTTTCAAACTTCTTTTGGCTTGCCGCATCACGTCTGCATCAAATCCCATTCCAGCAATAATTGCAAAGATAGTATCATTTGCCCGTCCGACATCTACTTTATGTTTGGTGCCAAATAATGCCCTTTGTATCATGTCTTTTCTTGAGCCAGTAATAGTAAGATTTTGTGCAAACAGATTACCTGTACCTAATGGCACAATGCCGAGTGTGATATCTTTATTAATTATAACTTGAAGAGCTTCCATAATAGTTCCATCCCCACCGCAAACAACAATATGCGTAATCCCTTTGTTCATCTCTTCAATAGCTATGTCACTAGCACTGAGCGTTTTCGTTGTTTCAACAACGTTTCCTCTCCATCCTAACTCTTTGGCAATATGCAAAATTTCATCTTTTCTTTTTTTCTTGTCACCTTGTCCACTAACCGGGTTGATGATAAAGAGTGCATCTTTTGGTTCAGTTTTTGTTTGATTTTTTTTCGCTTTCATAATGCCATAATAGCATATATGAGAAGCGTATATTGTTAGTAATTAGGGGCAAGTGCTCAGTAATGAGTTTTGTTATTGATCACTGGATCTTATTTCATTTTTACTAAATCAGAGGAGTTTTTTTCTGAAGGAATAAGGATCCAAAGAATAACATAGGGAATAAATCCTGGAAATCCTCCCGGTAAAAATAATAGCACCCAGATGAGCCGGATGAAGATAACATTTATGTGAAAATAGTTTGCAAGCGCTGCTGCTACTCCAGCAATCATTTTTCCTTCTTTAGGCCGTTCTAACGTATTCATCTCATTATTATACATCATTAAATAAAAAAAATTCTAAGAAATTGGTAAGAGCGAAGCAAGAGGTTAAGCACCTTACTTATTTATATAGGGAATCGTAAAACAAAAAGTTGATCCTTTTCCTTTGACACTTTCTACCCAAATATCGCCACCATGACGCTTTACTATTTCCGCTGAAATATAGAGTCCTAGTCCAAAACCCGCAATATTTTTATCTTCATGATCTTTTGTTCTATAAAATCTATCAAATATTTTTTGCTGATCTTCCAGACCGATTCCTGGACCCAAATCAATTACGCAAATAAGCGTATTTTCTTTATCTTCTTGCACTTTCACAATGACTTTATTAGCGCGCGGAGAATATTTAATAGCATTTGTGAGAAGGTTTGATATGACTTGCGAGATTCTATCTGCATCTCCGCACATTTGTTTTTGTAATTTCCCTTCAACTTTTATTTGATGTTTGTCTGAAGTGTACTGCATATCAGAAACTGTTTTTGCAATTAACTTATTTCCATCAAACATCTCTTTCTCCAAAACTAATTTGCCAGCTTCTATATTACTGACGTTAAGCAGATCATTGATAAGTTTGGTGACTTTATCTGTTTGTGTATTTATATTGTCCAACAGTCTTCCATATTCACCATTTTTATGGTCTTTAAGTTTTTTGTACAACACTTGTGAAAAAGCTTTTATTGAAGTTATAGGCGTTTTTAATTCATGTGATGCCATACCCAAAAATTTATCTTTTTGCCGGTCAAGCACTTGCAGTTTTGCATGAGAAATTTGTAACTCTTTTGTGGCATATGCGACATTATCACTTAATGTTTTATTAAAACTTTTAATCTCTTCATATGACTTGGCATTTTGAATAGCAATCGAAATCACCGGTCCGAAAATTTCTAATATTTTTATATCCTGAGGTGTATAAATTTCTCCTGACTTTTTACTTCCCAAAACGAGTAACCCTTCATTATAAGCTCTGTCAGTGAGCGGCACCGCGATAACTATTCCTAATTTATGCATGAGATGTTTTATGTCAGCATCTTTTTCTTCGTCAAGAATTACCATGCGATTTAATGTATATACAGCATCGACAAGATCTTTCTTAAAGGTCGGCAATTTTTTATATCCATCCGCGCTTATGGTAAATCTATTCTGCTTGCGGTAAATGATAAATGCACCTTTTTCAATTTGTAATGTTGTGATTAGTTTATAAAGGGTTTTTTGTGTAAGATCTTTCAGTTTTACATTGGATGCTAAGATTGTTGTCAGATTTAGAATAACTTCATCAGAGTTATATTTACTGCTGAAGAATACATTATCGGTTGCTCTTTGTAAAATACTTTTTATCTTGTCAAAGGTGAGAACAATAATGACCGCGAGTATAGCAGATATAAACTGTTGATCACTTCCACTTTCTCCTTGGAAGACATATCTGCTCAAGAAGAAAATACCCAAAGTGTACATTGAAGCTAATACTGCAATTAAGAATGTATATGATACAGAACGGGCAAGAATCAGTCTGATTGCCAGGAGTCTATGTTTGACTATGGCATAAAAGATAAGGCCGACAAAGATAATCGAGAATATTGGGCCATAGATTACGAAGTCAGAAAGATTAAAAAGTACTACAAAAATAAAGTTGGTTAAAATAAGAAGTGAAAATGTCACGCTGATGCCAAAGACCAAAAATTTCAGTTGTTGTTTTTCAATTCCAGCAGAACGTTTATATTTTTTGATAACCTCCCATATTCCAGCTATTGGAAGCCCTATAAAGAGAATTGCGAATAATATAATTGCTGGTCCTGGCGTTGGTGTAATTTGGGATCCTACTATTGTTACACCTGAGAATAGTAAAGGAGTAAATGCTAATCCCTGTACCAGAAGGGTTAGCACTACTATCGCATTGAGGAATTTTTTATTGATCTGTAATTCTTTATTGGGAAAAGCTTTAATAAAGAAATAGAGTACTGGACCCAAAGGAGCTGTGATAAACATAACCGCGCGTATCCAGAACAGTGTACCTTCTGGGGTAGGGGAATTAAGTGAAAAATAGTTAGCTACCGTCCAGAGGGCAAAAATGACTGTTAAACCGGTGAGCAAGCGGTTCGTGGCGCTGTTTGAATTCTTTTTATAGCTTATTATCCCCAAAAGGACATTGATAAAAGCTGTCAGCAAAATAATTGCTAATGTCATTGTATCCAGAGCTTACTCATTTTGGATCAAAAATGCAAGTATCTATATCATTCTATGCAGCTTTTAAGTCATCAAGCATATAAGCTTTATTTGTAGGGACAAGTTTCTTCCCTTCTAAACGTTCTTTTCGTATCTCCAGCATTGTCTTTACTACTGCTCCAGCGGATGCATCAGCAGATGCTCCTGTCTGGGCCCAGAAACTTCGACCTTCTTCGGCTGCTTTATTAAAGTAATCAGCTTTTATGTATTCTGGCCCAATAATTCTAGTAGCCATAGCAGATGCTTTCTCAAATGAAATTTTGGTGTCGGAATTAATAATATTCCAATCTTCTTCTGTGAGTCCAGGGAAGATGGGATCATCAGGACGTTGAACGTTAATAACAGTTCCAAACCCAACGTCTGTAGCCATGATGACGGTAATACCAAGTCTTTGCGCTTCTTGTCGTAAACGTACTTTCTCGCGAATATCATCAACTTCTTCAAAAAGGAAATCAGCACCTTGCATGAATTTGGTTCTATTAGACGTTTTATTTGAGCCATCGCCAAGATTTTGCGGAATACACTCAATATTCAAATGAGGATTTCGATGGTATGCTTTAACAGTCCAGTCAATTGCATGGTTTTCCATTAGATTAGCAACATCTGCATCTGTTACTCTGTTTTCATCATGAAGAATTACAGTTCCCCCATCTGCGACACGAAAGTTTTGCACACCTGCTTTAACCAAGCCTTTTGCAGCAGATCCACCTACACCCATTCCTGCATGAGCTGTTGTTAATCCAGCAAGCCATTCTTGTTCTTCTTTGGAAATGATAGGAAAGTTTCTTGAATATAGTGTCTCATTAAAAGGCTCTTTTGCAAGTATTGGAACAAAGAGTCCCTCTCCATCTTTTCCTGGCAATTCTGCAACAACCATATGTCTAGGCTTATTAAACCACTTCAGATATATTTCCAATACCTTTGCCTTTGGCTTTTTTTCAAAAAAATCTTTTTTTCTTTTTGACTTCGCACGGTCCGTTAACTGTTCTTTAAAAGTATCTTTGATAACGTTTTTTTCAAGTGCTTCATCAAAAAGTGTAAAATCATCTTTCATTGATTCTGGCTTCCAAGGAGCGAGTGTTTTGATTCTATCAGGAGCAGTTCTAAGAGAAGTAATAAAATTTTTCCATCCGTCGAGACTTCCAAGTGGGTAAATAGGACATTTTGGAATAATTAATTCTCGAGGTCGATCTATCTCTCTTGCTCTTTGAAATTCAGCTAATCCTGCGTTATGTAGTTGTTCTCTATTATCTTCAGAGGGTATTCCTGCTAAACGTTCACTATTCATAATTATGCAGCTTTGAGTGGGACTTCAGCAGTATATCTTTTGGGAGGATCCTTAGGATCGTACCAATGAGGTCTAAAAATTTCTGCTGTTCTTCTTCCATCCTTAGACAATATAATTTCCTCTCCCTCACCAAAGTCAAGCTGTGTTGAGCGAGTATGCCTTATAAATTCATTTTTTGCAACTGTCACAATTTTCTTTTTACCGAGTGTCTGAGCGACTTCAACTATACCGTTTGGGGCATCAATGAGTTCTTCCAGTAATTCTGTTGTTTGATTGATTCCATCTTCACGTGTTCCACGAAAATCTTGAACCGCAACTATTCTTCCAAGTTCACAGAACGTATCATCAAGTTCGTCTTGTTCAATAAGTTTATTAATCTCAAGGTTCTCATACGCTACTCTGCCTGTTACTGCTAAATTATTACCCCATGGATGTCCATTATGTGCAAAAGTGCATATTGTTATTGCAGTACCGCTCTTTGCAATATCATCCATATACATTATCCCAGCAACTTCTAATTTGAAATCTCCTAATTCAGGGATCTCAATTGTAAGACCCTGTATCTTAAGTTCTTTTATACGGTCCAAAAGCGGAACGTATCTTGGTGCGTATCCTTCACCCACAGCAATAGGAGCAGTACCAAGCCGTAAGTCGCTTGGTGATGTCAAAGAATTTACCGTTTCGAGCCGGGAATAGGTAAACTTGGGTACTCTATGTTCCAAACTATGAAATGCGCCTGATTCAGGATTGAGTGCCATAAACTTACTTATTATACTAGTTTTATGAGAGTGTGCAAGTTTGTGGCTGATTAGTTATTTTCTGAAGAATAAATAAAAGAGTAATGACAAGACAGCGCTGATGACAAGAGAGGTTACCCAAGGGAAGTAGAATGTGAAATTGTCATTTTTAATGAGGATATCTCCTGGGAGTTTTGGGAGAGATGGTAGTTTGGGTAGCGCGACGAAAATGATGCCTACTATGATAATGATGATGCCCATAAGGATGAGCATTTTACCTATGCTTTCATTCATGCGTGATACCTGCTTCCTCTCCTTTGTTTTTATTCATAAAGCCGAAAAGTAACCCGACGATAAATCCCCCAATATGTGCGATGTACGCGACACCGCCTTGACTGGTATCAGCACCCAAAGATCCAACACCTGAAAATAGCTGCAGCGCAAACCAATAGCCAAGCATCAGTAGCGCACTGATTTCAATAATCGTGACAAAAAAGACAATAAAGACAAGAGTTTTAATTTTGGCATGGGGGAATAGCACTGCGTAACAACCAAGTACACCAGCGACTGCACCGGAAGCGCCAAGCATGGGAATCGTGTCTGTAGGCATGAAAAGATATTGTGCTAAACCACCGACAACACCTGCTGTAAGGTACAACAAAAGAAAACCGATAGGAGATAATCGTGTATTTACGTTATCTCCAAAAACAATCAAAAACCACATATTGGAAAGAATATGCAAAATACCGCCGTGGAGAAAGATAGATGTTACAAAAGGAATTAATGTCATGTAGTCACTGAAATTTACTGTTTGCGGGATAAGCGCGTATTGGTTGATAAATGCTATTTGATCTGGCGCAAGAAGCTGCTGGATAAAAACATAGACAGTAATTCCCACGATGAGAAAGTTCAAAAAAGGAAAACTCGTGGCTTTGATCGAATCTTTTAAAGGAAACATATCTTTCTAGTATAGATACTGTGTGTAAAAAATGTATAAGAATTGTTGAGTTGTTTCTTTTTGTCATTGCAAGGGAGTGTATCGACCGAAGCAATCCCTACTAGTAGAGATTGCTTCGTCATGCATTACCATGATTTCCTCGCAATGACAATCTACTTGCTATGCTAAAATAAAAGATATGAGAAAAAAAGCAATTATTATTGGAGCTGGAATGGCTGGGTGTTTCATGGCAATTTGTTTGGCCAAAAGGAATTACGATGTCATTGTTTATGAATCTCGCCCTGATGTACGGCTGGAAAATTATGATTCTGGTCGTTCATTTAATTTGACGCTTTACTATCGAGGTATTAAGGCAATGAAAGAGCTCGGGGTATGGGGTGAAGCGAAAAAGGTTGCTGTTATTGCCCAGGGGAATGTCGCTCATTATGAAAATCGTAAAGTATATGACTCTTTTGATGCTAAGGGCAACGAAATTCTATATACAGTGCATAGAAATAAACTAAATGGAGCACTGCTTACATCTGCTGAAAAATATGAAAATATTGAGTTTCAATTTAATACAAAATGTGTAGGAGTTGATAGTAGGAAGCGGGAAGTAGAGCTTGAAAAACAATATTCTTCGAGTGACCAAAGGGAATCGAGAAGCGGTTCTCGACAAGCTCGAACAATAAGCACTACCGTTAAAGCAGATATCGTTATAGGGGCGGATGGGGTTAATTCTGTTGTCAGATCTTTTATTCCAACAGAGAGCGAACAGCCTTGGGTAAAACAATACGAGGATTGGGGATATAAAGAAGTGCACATTTCTGCTGAAAAGACGAAGGCGTTACAACTCAGACTGCTCTCGACACATACATGGCCGAGACCTGATTCATTGTTGATCGCTTTCCCAAATCCTGATGCATCGTTTACGCTCATGTTCAATTTGCAACTTGAGGGGGGAAAAAGTTTTGTGTCGCTCGTAAGTGAAAAGGATATTACAGCTTTTATTACTGCTGATTTTCCTGATCTCAAGCCGTTACTTCCTGAGATTATTGACGCATTTCAACAAAAGAAAATTGGAACATTTGTGACCTTATATAATCCTCTTTGGCATGATCAAGATTTTATGGTTTTGATTGGAGATGCGGCACATGCATTTATACCATTCTATGGACAGGGAATGTGCGCAGCTTTTGATGATTGTTTGAAATTTGCCGAATTGTTTGATAGACATAATGGTGATGTTGCAAAAGTGTTCCCACTCTATCAAGAGAATCGGAAGCGGAATACAGATCTTATGGCAGAACTTGCGAAAGAGAATTTCATTGAGTTACGAGATAAAAGCCGGTCCCCATTCTTTGTATTCAAAGATAAAGCTGATACGCTCCTTCATATGCTTTTTCCGAAGTTTTGGCAGCCGCCGCTGTATGTTTTGATTGCGCATGGGGATTTGGAATATCATGAGGCGTATGCGAAGTATCAAAAACAGTTGCTGTTGTCGAAGAAGATTGGGCTGGATGCTGCGCTGTATGCTTTGGCTTTGCCTTTGATTATTTCTGGTAGGTTTAAGAAGAAATAGATTTTCCTCCTGTCATCCTGAACTTGTTTCAGGATCTCCTATGAAAATTTCCACCAGTCTGCAATTCAGCGTAAAAATCATTGTAGCAATATACGACCGTTAATAGTGCTGGATTCCCGCCTTCTCGCCTCGCGGCGAAGCGGGCGCGGGAATGACAAATGAGTAGATCCTGAATCAAGTTCAGGATGACAATTTATATAAAAAGCGGGACTCTTTTTTTGTAGTCTAGGTATTCTTTGCCGAAGATTTTGGCTAGATTTTCTTCTTCTTTTTTTGCTGATTTGTAGAAATAGATTGCGAGTGGGATTCTGAGGATGATAAGCCAGCTTTGGATGGCTATCGCAAAACCGAAGTAGAGCATGATGAAGGCGAGGTAAATTGGATTTCTTGAAAAACCGAATGGTCCGTCAGTAACGAGTTTGTCTTGTTTTTTATGATGGACTCCAGGTACTCCCCACGATTTGCTCATGACGTTTTTGGCCCAGATTGCCAGGATAAAGCCTCCCAAATACATCCCGATACCAGATACGGTAATAAGTAGCGATAGCGGGCCTTGGGGAAGAGGCATATAGATTGCGGCAAGAATTTGCAGTATCAAAATGAGTGCTTCAATGCTATTTGTTTTGAGCATTTCAAAGTTCAAACGCTCTTTGGCAAAACGTAATTCTGTCCGTATCCACAGTACTTTTATGATGATAATACCAAGTGTGAGTAGTGTAATAAGTGTCATAGTTTAGACTGATTCTGGACAGGCCAGAATGACGAGTAGTTATTTCAATATACCTTTTTTGAATAAATATTTAAAGAGTATATTGCGATCACCATTGTTCATTTGAAAAACGAATTGATAGAGTCTCCGGTCATTATACTTTTGATCGTAGGCTGCAATTTTTTGATACGCGCGCTTGGTTATACTCGGATGTTTACTCTTTTCAAGACTATACGCAATTGCTTCTTGCAGCTGCGCGTTCTGTCCGTTTTTACCCAAAAGTGCCAACGCCTGTTCTCCTTGTATATTATACTTGAGTTTGTAATCATAGTACATATTGCGGACAGCCTGAAGATCTATTGTGTGATCAAATGTTTTCGCTTTAACTAGTGCATCTGAACCTTGCAGATAAAACATCGTCATCAAACATTTAAAGCAACGTGAGCAGTTGTATTTCCCTTTAATGTTTTGTGTGCAAACCCGGAGATATTGTAATGCAAGTGGAGATGTACTGACAAGTGTTGTAATCTTACCAATTCTATCATGTTCACCACCGTCACTGTTAATGCTCACAGTTTCTGTTGACCAAAGCGGATCAAGATCTGGATGTGTACCATACGGAAATAACTGATCATTGCGGACAGCTCCCGGAATAAGTACTTGTTTAAGTTCACGTCGGAGGAAAAGTGCTATGGCTGCCAGCGCTCCACCGTGAGCAAAATCCCAAATCAAACGTTTTTCAATAATTTCTCCAATGTTTGTTTTGAGAATAATTGCTTCAATTTTTTCCTCTTTTGCAACTAACTCAACTGTTTCACGTACTTGCTTAAAAAAAGGCTCATTTGTTAACGGAATATCAAAACCGTGCACAAGTATCAGGTGGGATATTTTTGTTTCTTTTTTGTCTCTATTATGTAAATAGGTATAGAAAGAATCAACTCCGGCCGTAAAAAAACTGGCTGTATGCTTTGGTGTATGTACATCTGGAACTATTTGCGTTGCTTTAATTTCTATTGCTGAGAAACCAATCTTCCAGCTGAGAATAAGCTTTTGGATTCTGTTCATATTCTCGAGAAGCTGCTTGGAGACCGAACCATCAACAGATATATTTTCTCCAGTCTTCATACAGGGAAGAAGTACAGCGGCGAGAAATGGACTTGCATCCTTTGCAACAAAATTCTCATACTTGTTATCAACAGAAATGTAGGCCTGTTCTGTTTTCTTACCACGGAAAGTAATAGCAGCAGATACTATGACTCCATTTGCTTCTTTGGTATATTTTATATTTGTAATATACATATGTTTTTATGACCCATGTATACTATACCTATCTTTACCGATTTTGCAAATTGCGATGAGGCATTCTCAAGTATGTAAGCTATCTAACTGAATGTTGTTGTCAGGGGATGTAGACTAGATTTAGGAAATTTAGAGCAAAAAAGATCATCCCTCAACATTGAATATTGTTTCGCTAGAGCTCCTTGCTACTACGCCCTTCTTTGTTTTGGGATGACTTACTGATCATGATACTGTATCAAAGTAGTATATCCTGTTAACATACAGTAAGAAGGCCGTAAGACTTCCCGGAGTCTAGTTTCCTCAATCGAAATAGGCTACAATAAAAAGATGGAAACAATAGCATTTTTTGAAATTGAAGACTGGGAGAAAGACTATATTGCCAAAGCATTCCCACAAGATACACTCTATTTCTCCTCCGATAAAGGGCACGATGTAACGGATGAAACTATCCTGAAGTCGACTATCATTTCAACGTTTATTTATTCACAAATGACGGCTGAGGTTCTTTCAAAGTTTCCTAACCTTAAAGTCATCGCCACAAGATCTACTGGTTATGATCATATCGATCTTGCCTATTGCAAGGAAAAGAATATAACTATTGTTAATGTACCTACATATGGCGCGCATACGGTGGCTGAGCATACATTTGCTCTTATCCTTGCATTAAGTCGCAAACTTGTCAGGACCGTCAATAGAGGCAAAAGAGGGGATTTCGAACTCCATGATCTAACCGGATTTGATCTCGCTGGTAAGACGATTGGTGTTGTCGGAGCCGGCAAAATTGGTGACAAAGTAATCCGTTTATCAAGAGCATTTGAAATGAATGTGCTTCTTTATACACGTCACCCTGAAGAAGTTGCGGGACAGGAAGGTATTAAGTCTGTGGGTCTTGATGAACTCTATGCAAACTCCGATATCGTTACATTACATGTACCCCATACCCCCGAAACCCATCACATCGTTAATAAAGAAAATATTCAGAAATTCAAGAAGGGCAGTATTCTTATCAATACAGCGCGTGGACCATTGGTAGAAACAGAAG
>JACDET010000010.1:0-36496 GCA_013816255.1 Candidatus Levyibacteriota bacterium
GAGAAAGTGCATTAGAAGCTATAAAAAGATTCACTGACTTTTTGGAAGAAATTGCAATAGCTTATAAAGGACAAAAGATTTTAGTTGTAAATCACGGAAACGTTATAAGATCGTTTTTAGTTAAGTTAGGTTTTGCAAAGTACGATGAACTCCCATCAGGATCAATTGAGAACACTGCATATTTTGTTCTTGAAACTGACGGGAAAAATTATGTAGTAAAAGAAACGTTTGGAATTCAAAAGAACAAACTTGTACAAGTTGAAGAATAAATTATGAATCATAAATACTTAACAATTACACAAGCCCTTGATGGCTTAAAGAAAAAAGAATTTACGTCGGTTGAGCTGACGCAGATGTATTTGAAACGCATTAAAGCAGTTGAACCTAAAGTAAAATCATTTGTAACTGTCACTGATGAAGAAGCCATAAAAGGGGCAAAAGAAGCTGATGCAAAGCGCGCGCACGGTAATAATGCTCCGCTTCTTGGTATTCCCCTTTCAATCAAAGATAATTTCTCAACCGACGGCATACGGACAACAGCTTCAAGTAAAGTACTTGATGAATATGTCGCCCCATATGATGCAACTGTTGTAACCAAACTCAAAGACGCAGGTATGGTTATGCTCGGGAAAACCAATATGGACGCTTTCGCACATGGTTCATCAACTGAAACTTCAGATTATGGTTCTTCACGAAACCCATGGAACACCGATCACCTCCCTGGTGGCTCTTCAGGTGGAGCAGCTGCTAGCGTTGCGGCCGATGAAGCAGTCGCAGCAATAGGTTCAGAAACCGCAGGTTCAATCAGACAGCCAGCTAGCTGGTGTGGTGTGGTGGGTTTAAAACCAACCTATGGAAGAGTCAGCAGGTACGGCGTAATTGCCATGGGTTCGTCACTTGATAGTCCAGGACCAATAACCAAAACTGTTGAAGATAGCGCTCTTCTCTTGCAAGTACTTGCGGGGAAAGATCCAAGGGACGCGACAACATCTCCGACTGGAGTTCCAGATTATCTTAAAAATCTCAAAGGCGATATTCATGGCTTAAAGATCGGTATCTCAAATGATTATTTCGAAGGTGTTGATGAGGAAGTGAAAGCGCAAGTTGAAAAGGAATTGAAAGTATATGAACAGCTTGGAGCAAAAATTAAAAAGATAAAGCTGTTCCATCCCAAATATGCAATTGCACTTTATACTATTTTACAACGTGCTGAAGTGTCATCCAATTTAGCCCGGCTTGATGGAATACGGTATGGTAACGACCGTTCGTACTTTGGGGAAGAAGCAAAACGCCGCATCATGCTTGGCACGTATACTCTATCAGCAGGATATTATGATCAATTTTATAATAAAGCACTCAAAGTGAGAACGGTAATTATTGAGGATTTCAAAAAAGCATTTGCAGATGTTGATGTTATCATCGGCCCAACTAGTCCTACTACTTCGCTTCCTATAGGTGCAACTGAGAATCAATCAATGTTTGGAGAGTTGGCTGATGTGCTCGTCGAACCATCATCTATTGCAGGTCTTTGCGGAATTAATGTACCATGCGGATTTTCCGATGCAGGATTACCAATTGGTATGCAGATTATTGGCCCGCAGTTTGCCGAAGAGAGGATTCTAAACGTCGCGTACAAATATGAGCAAGAAACAGTTTGGCATGAAAGGAGGCCGAGCCTATAATCGTGTTCGAGCGAAGTCGAGAACCTAGCTTCTCGATTCACTTTGTTCACTCGAAGAATAAATACTATGCCTAACAATAAACTAACACCAATCATCGGACTCGAAGTACACGTTGAGCTCAAAACAAACTCAAAAATGTTCTGTTCTTGTTCTGCTGATTACTTCGGTAAAGAGCCAAACGGCCATACATGTCCTGTTTGTCTTGGGCTTCCAGGAGCGCTTCCTGTACCGAATAAGAAAGCGATTGATTGGTGTATAAAAATTGCCCTCAGTTTGAATTGTAAAATCAATGAGTTCTCAAAATTTGACCGCAAAAATTACTTTTATCCAGATCTCTCAAAGGGATATCAGATAAGTCAGTTTGATTTGCCATTTGGCTATGAAGGATACATCGAACTTGCTTCGGGGAAAAAGATCGGGATTACGAGAGTGCATATGGAAGAAGACACAGGAAAGCTTTCTCACCAAGATATTAACGGACAGCGCGCGAGTTTGATCGACTTTAACCGGAGCGGCGTACCTTTGGTCGAAATTGTCACAGAACCCGACTTCAACGATGCATTAGAAGTTAAAGAATATTTGCAGAAGCTTCAGCAAATTGTCAGATATCTTGACGTTTCAAACGCTGATATGGACAAAGGTGAAATGCGTTTGGAGCCAAATATATCTCTCTCAACAGATCCGAAGAAGTTACCCAATTATAAAGTTGAAGTGAAGAACATCAACTCATTCAAATTTGTTGAAAAAGCGATTAATTATGAAACAAAGCGACAGGATGAAATCTTAGCAAAGGGTGAAACACCTGCACAAGAAACCCGAGGTTGGGATGAGAATAAACAAAAAACTTTTTCGCAAAGATCCAAAGAAGACGCACATGATTACCGCTACTTCCCGGAGCCTGACATTCCACCAATAGTAACGACGAAAGAACAGATTAGCACTCTACAAAAAGAAGTGCCAGAATTACCGGATAAAAAAGTAAAACGGTTTGAGAAAGAATTTGGCCTCAGTTTTTATGACGCTGAGATACTCACACGAGATAAACCTCTCGCGAACTTCTTTGAAGAAGCAGTAAAAGAAGGGCAAGAGCAAAAACTTAATCCAAAAGATATCGCTAATTTTATCATTAATAAAAAAACCGACACCAGTACAACTACACCACTTGCTTTGGTGAAACAAATCACTGCAAGCAAACAAACTGTTGCAGTCGATGAGAAAGAATTAGCAAAAATTATTGAAGAGGTTATCACTGAAAATGAAAAAGCAGTTACAGATTATAAAGCCGGCAAAGAAGCTTCACTTATGTTTCTATTAGGACAGGTTATGAAGAAACTTGCCCGGAAAGCAGATACAAATTTGATCAAAGATACTCTAAAGAAACGGCTGTCATATAGTGACAAATAGATACGAAGCTCTTCCACCTGAAGGTTCGCGACCTTTTGATTTAGACCACGCTATACAAAGAATTGACGATGAAGCAGCAAAAGTCAGACCCGCTGATCAAGATTATTTAAGAAGTAGAACCGCTGTATGGTTACTATTTGAAGCGGGCATTGAGCGTAAAGTAGACACTGGAGAAATAACAAGACAGCGAGCAAATGAAATACGTGCTACAGATAGAGCACTTCGGGAAATTAATCAAAGACGAGATCAGAGGTTTGGATTACTCACTGTGTCCGCGGTTACTGAACGTTTATACAATGATTTGCTACATGCAGACCGGCTAGATGAACCATTGACTCTCGGAGTATTAGATATTGATAAATTTAGGGATGTAAATAATTTATACGGTCATAGTGTTGGAGATAAAGTACTTGAAGAAACTGTAAAACATTATGATTTAGAAGATTCAGTTTTTGGAAGATGGGGGGGGGATGAATTTTTGCTTTATTTTAGAGGACAATCTGTTGTAGAAGTATTTCCACAAGTAAGTGCTCTGAATGCTAATTATCCAGCACAATTAGAATCTATTCGTAAAAGACATACTATCGTCGATCCTATTACTATGAGTATTGGACTAACGCAACATATACCAGGTCAGAGAGTAGAACAATTAATAGAAAGAGCTGACAAAGTATTATATGTGGCCAAAGCACAAGGTAGAAACAGAGTTGTTCATGACTAATGTAATAAAAAATAAGTATTTTACTCTCCAATTTTGTGGCTAATTAATCTATAATAGAACTATGGCTGATTTTGTTCATCTTCATAACCACTCAGAATTCTCACTTCTTGATGGACTCCAAAAAACGAAAAATATGGTTTCGTACGCAAAAGAGCTTGGTATGAAGTCCCTTGCAATAACCGATCATGGCAACATGTATGGAACAATCAAGTTCTATCAAGCCTGTAAAGCAGCTGGAATCAAACCAATTATTGGTTGCGAGATATATGTCAGTAAACGGTCGCTCCATAAAAAGGAACCCGAAGACAAAGATTATAACCATTTGATTCTCCTCGCTGAGAATGAAGAAGGGTATAAGAATTTGATGAGAATAGTCACGATTGCGAATTTAGAGGGATATTATTACAAACCCCGGACTGATTTGGAACTGCTTGAGAAACATAAAGAAGGCATCATCTGCCTGAGTGCGTGCGTCAACGGCTTCGTATCTGAACCATTCATGCGCGGCGAAGATGCACTTGCCGAAAAACGTGCACTGCAGCTTGCCAAGATCTATGGTCCAAACAACTTCTTCCTTGAAATTCAACATCATCTCAACGTCCCACCCCAAGAACCAGTGAACGAAAAACTCATTGCACTATCAAAGAAACTTGGCTTACCACTCGTCGCGACAAACGATAATCACTACACCCGCAAAGAAGATGCAGAAGCACAAGAAGCGCTGCTTTGTATCCAAACCCAATCGACACTACTTGATAAAGGCCGTAAACTCTCTATGGTTTCTTCCCCCGACTTTTACATCAAAACTGCTGAGGAAATGGAAAAGCTTTTCATCGATACACCTGAAGCAATTGAAAATGCCAATACGATTGGCGAACGATGTAATGTAGAGATCGAACTTGGTAAATGGCACATGCCAATCTTTGAAGTTCCAGATGGTTTAACAGCTGCAGATTATCTGACCAAACTCGTCTACAAAGGAGCAGAAGATCGATACGGGAAACTTACAGACAAAATTAAAGAGCGCTTAGATTATGAATTATCAGTTATTATCAATAAGCAATATGAGACATACTTCCTCGTTGTTTCAGACTTTGTGAACTGGGCAAAAGATCATGGTATCGCTGTGGGACCAGGAAGAGGTTCTGCTGCAGGTTCAGTTGTCGGTTATTCCCTAAAAATTACCGATGCTGATCCATTCTTTTTTAATCTACCTTTTGAGCGTTTCTTAAATCCACTTCGTCCATCGGCCCCTGATATTGATTTGGATTTTGCTGATACAAGACGTGAAGAAGTTATTGCGTATGTAACTCAAAAATACGGTAAAGAAAAAGTCGCGCAGATTATCACTTTTGGAACAATGGAAGCCAAAGGTGCAGTGCGTGACGTCGGACGTGTTATGGGTATGCCGTACGCAGGTCCTGATAGAATTTCCAAGATGATTCCGCCAGGTTGGCAAGGTCATTCAATGACACTCGATAATGCTATCGCACAAAGTCCTGATCTCAAACAGGCGTACTTCAATGAACCCGAAACAAAAAAGCTGATTGATCTAGCCAAAAAGCTTGAAGGTGTCGCCCGACACGCATCAGTCCATGCAGCAGGTGTGGTTATCGCTGACAAACCATTAACTGAATATACGCCGCTCCAGCGAGAATCAAATGGAGACAAAGTTGTTACCCAATATGACATGTATACCGTTGGTGAAGATGGAGTAGGTTTACTTAAAATGGATTTTCTTGGCTTACGCAATCTGACAATTATAGAAGAGAGTCTAAAATTTATTAAACAAAATCAAGGCATTGAGGTCGATCTGACCAAAGTTGATCTTGAAGATAAAAAAACATATGCGCTGCTCTCAGAAGGCGAAACGACTGGTATATTCCAGCTGGAGTCGCCCGGAATGCGCCGTTATGTCAAAGAATTAAAACCGACAACCATCTTTGATTTACAAGCAATGGTAGCTCTTTACCGTCCGGGCCCGATGGCAATTATTCCCGAATTTATTAGGCGCAAACATAATCCCTCCCTCATCACCTACCCCGATCCACGCTTAAAAGAGATTCTAAAACAATCATATGGCGTTATGACCTATCAAGATGACGTACTGTTGACAGCAATTACTTTGGCTGGTTATTCATGGCTCGATGTTGATAAATTCCGTAAAGCCATGGGTAAGAAGATTCCAGCTGAGATGAAGAAGCAACAAGAATTATTTACCAAAGGCTGCGTGGCCAATGGATTATCGCAAAAGCGGGCTGAGGAATTCTTTGATCTCATTGCACCATTTGCAGGATATGGTTTTAACAAAGCTCATGCTGCATGTTATGCAATTATTGCTTTCCGGACAGCTTATTTGAAAGCCAACTTCCCCGTCGAATTTATGTCTGCACTTTTTACGGCTGAATCACGGGGCACATCAGGTCCTGCGAAGAATGAGAAAATTGCTCAAGCTGTTATGGAATGTAAAAGAATAAACCTCCCAATCCTTCCACCTGATATCAATAAATCCAAAAGTGACTTTAGTGTCGAGGACAAAACCAATATCCGTTTCGGACTTTCAGCGGTGAAAAATGTCGGTGAGGCAGCAATTGAAAGCGTCATTGAAGCACGAAAAAAAGGCAGATTTACAACAATTGAAGACTTCTGTGTACGGGTAAGTTTATCTGCAGTAAATAAAAAGACACTTGAGTCCCTCATCAAGTCCGGTGCGATGGATGCATTTGGTAATAGAGCATCATTACTTATAGCATTCCCTGAGATAGTCAGTAAGATTAATCAGATTAAGAAACAAAAAGCTGAAGGCCAAACATCACTTTTTGATGTCGAAGGTGAATCTCCTGATGACGCACCAAATATTGATTTCTCACTCACTGAAATAGACGACTTCACCAAAGAAGAGAAGTTACAATTTGAAAAAGACTTTTTGGGCATTTATCTCACGTCTCATCCACATATTGACAAGCTCGCGTATCTTAAATCGTATGGAACAATGGATCTGGATGAATTGGCAGAGCAACCTGAAGGAAGTACGATTAAAATCGGAGGCCTTGTCGATAGCGTCAAAAGAATCTTTACGAAAAAAACTGGCGCCGAAATGGCGTTTTTGGGGATAGCTGATGAGAAAGGTACAACAGTCGAAGTTGTCGTATTCCCAAAAACTTTTGAGACGTACAAACATCTATTAGTCATGGATAGTGTCGTTATTGTGGGCGGCAAATATGATACCAAAAACGACAAACCGACGATTTTGGCTGATAGTATCACATCAATTGACACCCTGCTTCTTGACTTACAGCCCCATACAAATTAAAATGTGAAAGTCCCGATGCATCGGGATATTTTTATTTTATGATTTCACTTGCAGCAGAACAAATTGCGCATATAGGTCCAATCGCAATCACCAACACGCTTACTAGTACCCTTATCGTCGACGCAGCACTCATTGGTTTAGCTGTGTATGCACACAAAAATTTCAAGTTACTCCCAGGTAAATTTCAAAGTATTATTGAAATGATTATGGAAGGATTCCACAATTTGACAGAACAAGTTGCAGGGAAGAACACAGCCCAAATCTTTCCGTATGTCATGACGTTCTTTCTCTTTATTCTTGTGGCCAACTGGAGTGGATTACTTCCTGTCATCTCTAGTCTAGGATTTTATCATCACACGGAGCATGGAGAGGCATTTGTACCATTAGTTCGCGCCACATCAACAGATCTCAACACAACGCTTGCTCTTGCATTGGTTTCTCTTGTTGCCACGCATACGATGAGTATTCAAACACTTGGTTTTAAATCATATATTACAAGATTTTTCCCATTAAATATCATGGGATTATACCAAGGTATTTTGGAACTCGTTTCTGAAATAACCAAAATAGTCTCATTTTCTTTCCGACTTTTTGGTAATATATTCGTGGGAGAAGTTATGCTTGCTTCATTAACGACAGCATTTGCCTTCTTTCTGCCTATACCGGTGATTATGTATGAGTTCTTTGTCGGTATGATTCAAGCAACAATCTTTGCATTACTGACCATGGCATTTATGGCGTTATTTACAACGCCCCATGGAAGTGAGAGTCATTAAAAACTAGAGGAGGTGATTAATATATGGAAATTACAATAACAGGTGGTATAATTGCAGCGTTAGGAGGTCTCGGGCCAGGAATTGGTGTTGGACTGATTGGTGCAAAAGCACTTGAAGCAATCGGACGCAACCCTGACGCATCAGGAAGAATTATTCCTATCATGATCGTCGCTATGGGTTTTGCTGAAGCTATTGCTATTTACTCATTGGTTTTTGCATTCCTTTAAACCGAAGCAAGAAGCAAGAATTAGGAATTAAGGAATGAATAATTATTTTCTTTATAGAAACTAATAAGCAAACCTTGATTCTTGATTCGTAATTCTTGATTCATACACACATATATGGAAATATTTGAAACATTTGGATTAAATTGGTATTTAACGATTGCACAGGTTGTAAACTTTCTTGTGATCTTTTACATCCTCAAACGGTTTTTATACAAGCCGGTTTTTCGTATACTTAAAAAGCGTGAAGAATTAGTAAAAGAAGCTGTCAATAAAGCTGATGAAAGCACAAAAGCATTAGATAAAGCGCAAGCACAAGAAAAAGAGATTATTAAAAAAGCACAGGTATCAGCTGGACAGATTGTCAGTGACGCACGTGAACAGTCTGCAGAAATGCTCAAAATGGCAGAAGAAAAAACAAAGAAGCAAACAGAAAAGATGTTGCATGATGCAAAAATACAAATAGAACAAGAAACTGCACAGGCACAAGCACAACTTAATAAGTATGTCGCCAAACTTTCAGTCGATCTCTTGAAAAAGTCTCTTACCAACGTCTTTACTGAAAAAGAACAAAGTGAAATTGTAGAGCGAGCAGTGAAAGCAATGCAAAAACAGTCAAACTAAAAATGAATAAAAAACTTAAAAATTTAGTTAAAGAAAGTTATAACAACGGACAACTTGACCAAGAAACTGTTGTATACATTGCAGCTAGATTAAGTAGAAAAGATTTAAAACACTATATTTCTCTGCTAAAGCAAGAAGAAGCGAAGCATGAAGTTCTTGTTACATCAGCCGAAAAACTTTCTAGCGAAGATGTAGGCAAAATTCAGAAGCTCTATCCTGGTATGAATGTCATACATTCTGTTGATAAATCGATGATAAATGGCGTTCGAATTGTTGAAAATAATAAAGAGTATGAAATTAATCTAAATCGCACATTTCATGATATAATAGGATTCTTAAGTACACATGATTGATAATAAAAGCATAATTGAAAATTTAGAGAAACGCCTTAGTGCATACACAGAGGATCCAAAGGTCCAAAATGTTGGCAAAGTAGAAAAAAATACTGACGGTGTTATTACAGCCTCTGGCCTTACCCACGCATTCATGGGAGAAATAATTGATTTTGCAGGTGGCAACCGTGGATTCATCCTTAATCTTGACGAAGACAGCGCTTCAATTATTCTTCTTGGTGGTGGTGGAAATATCCAAGAAGGAGAAGGAGTGAAGACTACAGGCAAAAAGCTCACAATCCATGCAAGTGACGAACTTTTAGGAAGTGTTGTTAACCCAATTGGCCTTCCTCTTGATGGCAAACCGCTTGCAAAAAAAGGTAAAGACATGCCGCTTGAAAGAATTGCAGCTGGTGTAGTTGAACGTGAACCAGTTGGTACACCATTGAAAACCGGTATTAAATCAATTGATGCTATGTTCCCTATTGGTCGTGGACAACGTCAACTCATTATTGGAGACCGCGGGCTTGGCAAAACAGCGATAGCAGTTGATACGATTATCAATCAGCGCGACACTATGAAAGGCCAAAAGCCGGTTGTTTGTATTTATGTAGCGATTGGTCAAAAGCAAAGTACAATTGCGCAAGTTGTTGATAAGTTAAAGCAGGAAAATGCGATGGCAAACACTGTTGTTGTAGCATCAGGTGCGTCAGACGCCGCAGCATTACAATACCTTGCACCATACGCAGGTGTGGCTATCGCTGAATATTTCCTCGAAAAAGGTCAGGATGTTCTCATTATTTATGATGATTTAACAAAACATGCATGGGCATACCGCCAATTGTCATTAGTACTTCGTCGTCCAGCAGGCCGTGAAGCCTACCCTGGAGACATTTTCTACCTCCACAGTCGTCTTCTTGAACGAGCTGTACGGCTCAATGAGAAAAATGGAGGAGGATCCATCACAGCCTTACCAATTATTGAAACCCAAGCAGGAGACATTTCAGCATATATTCCAACCAATGTCATTTCAATTACTGATGGTCAAATCTTTTTGGTCGGTGACCTCTTTAATGCGGGTATCCGTCCAGCTATTAATACAGGTACATCCGTTTCCCGTGTTGGTGGAGCAGCGCAAACAGGTGCAATGAAATCGGTTGCCGGGAAAATGAAGCTGGAGATGTCACAATTCCGAGAATTAGCAGCGTTTGCACAATTTGGTAGTGAACTTGACGCAGCTACACAAGCGCAGCTTGAACGCGGTAAGAGAATCAATGAAATTTTGAAACAGCCGCAATACCACCCATATTCTGAAGCACTTGAAGTACTCAGTATTGCAATTATTACGAATGGTTTTGCAGATGATATTCCAGTCGAAGATATCACACGGTTTGAACAAGAATTCCAAACATATGCTCAAAAGCATCACAAAAAACTTATTGATACATTATCCGGTGGACAAAAAGTAACACCAGATGTCATCAAAGAAATGCAAAAAGCAGTAGAAGATTTCAAAAAGAAATTCAAAGTCTAACAATCGTCATTGCGAGGAAGAATGACGAAGCAATCTCTATTAGTATAGATTGCCGCGCTAACGCTCGCAATGACAATGCGAACATATGGCAGTAATATTACAATTAAAAAGACGAATTTTAACGGCGCAAAATATTTCGAAAACAACCAAAGCGATGCAAATGATCGCAGCATCAAAGCTAAGAAAAGCACAAGATGCAGCATTGGCATCCCGTCCGTATGTTGAGAAACTGTTGAGCGTAACAGGAGATTTAACAAAAAGAGTTGAAAAATTTGCTCTTCCTGAATACATGAAAGAGCGGGACACAACAGGTAAAACATTATTTGTTATAATTGGCCCGGATAAAGGATTATGCGGTGGACTCGTAACAAATCTTGTGCGTGATGTAATGAAACGAGCAAAGTCTCAGGATTCATTTATCACAATCGGTAAAAAAGTTGAAAGTCCGGTCGCACATTATAATAAAAATATAGTTGGGTCATTTATTTTTGGGAATACACTTCCGACATTCGATGTTGTATATCCAATTGTAACGATGATCAATGAACAGTTCAAATCTGGTAAAATAGATACCGTTGAGATAGTCTCATCACACTTTGTAAATGTGTTTGTCCAAAAAGCAACGCAAACGCATCTCTTGCCGATCCGTCCGCAAGCAGAAACAGAGACAAAGTCAGTAAATGATGCATTTCAGCTTTTTGAACCAAATGTAGAAGAACTTTTGCCAGATCTTTTGCAAAGATATATAGAAATGGCTGTCTATCAAGAAATTCTTGAAAGCTATTTGTCTGAGCAGGCAGCGAGACTTTTGTCTATGCAAAATGCGACGACAAATGCAAAAGAGATTATCGAAGACTTAAAATTAGAGTATAATAAGACACGACAGGCTAAGATTACAGCAGAACTCTTAGATATAACAGGAAGCGCAGTAGCAAACTGACGTCATTGCAAACGCAGTGATGTCATCCTGAACTCGTTTCAGGATCTCTAAAAAAGATTCCGGATCAAGTCCGGAATGACAAAGGAAAACATATGGCTGAAACAACTAAAAACATAACAAACAAAGAAGGAATCGTCATCAGAGTCCAAGGACCTGTTGTTGATGTCTATTTTGAAGGTGAAGTACCAACAATTTATGAAGCATTGACGTTAACACTTCCTGATAAGTCCGAGTTAGTACTTGAAGTCCAGTTTGAAATTGGTAATCATGAAGTGAAGACTCTCGCTTTTGGATCAACTGATGGTTTGGCACGTGGTACCAAAGTACAAAGAACTGGATCCCCTATTACTGTTCCAACAGGTGATAAAACACTTGGTAGAATCTTTAACGTGTTGGGTCAACCGATTGATGGTAAGAAATTTGATATGTCAGGGGTGGCAACAGATGTCATTCACAAAAGTCCTCCACCATTGAGTGAGCAAGAAACCAAACCACTCATTCTTGAAACAGGTATTAAAGTTATCGATCTTATCGCACCATTTGCAAAAGGTGGAAAGATTGGTATTTTCGGTGGAGCTGGAGTAGGCAAAACAGTTATTATACAGGAACTTATTCGTAACATCGCAAAAGAACATGCAGGTCACTCAGTTTTTGCAGGTGTCGGAGAACGTACACGTGAAGGCACAGATCTTTGGCTCGAAATGAAAGATTCGGGAGTTCTCGAACAAACAGTAATGGTCTATGGGCAGATGAATGAACCACCAGGAAATCGTCTTCGAGTTGCTCTTTCAGCACTTACTATGGCAGAATATTTCCGTGATGAAAAAGGTGAAGACGTTTTGTTCTTTATTGATAATGTTTTCCGTTTTGCTCAGGCTGGAGCCGAAGTATCAGCGCTTCTCGGACGTATGCCAAGTGCCGTAGGATACCAACCTACTCTCGCAACTGAAATTGGAACACTGCAAGAACGCATAACAAGTACAAAGAAGGGCTCTATTACGTCATTGCAGGCAGTGTACGTTCCTGCTGACGATTATACAGATCCTGCACCAGCTACGACTTTTGCACACATGGATGGTACAGTGACCCTTGAGCGTTCAATTGCCGAGCAAGGTCTTTATCCGGCTGTAGACCCACTTACATCAACGTCCCGCATGCTAGACCCAAATATCGTCTCTCAAGATCACTATGAGGTCGCTCGTGGCGTTCAACAGGTATTACAAAAGTATAAAGACCTTCAAGATATTATCGCGATCCTTGGTATGGATGAATTATCTGATGAAGACAAAATTACAGTAGCGCGTGCACGAAAGATTCAAAGATTTATGAGTCAACCAATGTTCGTAGCCGAAGTATTTACAGGTTCACCTGGAAAATACGTTAAAATTGAAGATACCGTACGCGGATTTAAAGAAATATTAGAAGGAAAGCACGATAGTCTCCCAGAACAGGCCTTCTACATGGTTGGAGGAATTGATGAAGCAGTTGAAAAGGCTAAGAAACAAAAGTAAGTAATACCTGTCATTCCGAGCGAAGCCGAGGAATCTCCCTCCACTGATTCTTAAACTAAATTTGTGGGATGAGATCTCTCCATTCCAGTCGAGATGACCTAAATTTATGAAACTCGAGATTGTAACTCCAGAAAAGATTATCTATAGCGGTGACGTAGACCAAATAACGGTTGCTACTGTTGATGGCCAGATCGCGATATTACCGCATCATGTAAACTTATTTACAAAGATCAAACCAGGTGAACTTCATCTTAAGATAGCAGATAAAGAACAGTTCTTGGCTGTTACTGGCGGATTTCTTGAAGTAAGTGCAAACAAAGTAACTATTTTGGCAGATTATGCAATTCACGCTGAAGATGTTAATGTCGAGAAAGCACTGGCAGCACAGAAAAGGGCCGAAGAGTTGTTGAAGAAGAAAGAAGGTCAACTTAATGAACGTGAATACGCTGAACTCCAAAGCGCACTAGGAAGAGCATTACTTGAATTAGATATCGCAAACAAACGCCGCAGAAGAAAAGTATAATTAATTTACTCACTTAATTACAAAACTTATTCCTATATTACTTTCTTATTTTTAGTCCTTGCAATTCAATAGTTTATTTTTGTATAATTAAATAACTCATAAAGAACTACATACACTGAATTATAAATATATATTTGTAAGTATTATAGTTAATTACGTTCTCTATTTTAATTAGCCTCATTCTAGCACTCAATCATAAATTTTGCTAAGGCCTCAGTTAATAACTCTACAATTTAGCCTCGTTATATTGATAAATAAAATTATTAAATGTCATATTATTGCATAAAATTAGCTTTATAAGTATAATTATAGTGTCAAAGATATTATTTGTTCATTTTATTTATTCTACTAAAACAATAAACAGTTCTCACAATGCATCTGATAAATACGATCATATATATTACTCATTTGCCATGGCCACATAATTTATTTACAATACTAACTATTGATCTTTCGCCAATGTGGCTCAGTGGTAGAGCAAATCTTTCGTAAAGATTAGGTCGTGGGTTCGATTCCCACCATTGGCTCTGATTATTGCAAATGCCAGTAAAGCGACATTTTGCCATTGGGGTGGAATAAGAACACTCCGTTTCCACCATCGCCTGTACAATTACGGCAGAAATAGGCCTGACCTTCCTCAACTGCTCTGACAGCTGAATTACTGTTGTTATGCATATCCAATGCAGGATGTGGATTTCCTTTATAATAAACGCTACTGTAGCAAGTTATGCCTGAGGCCTGAGATATAAATAATCCATCCGTTGACATTGGCCAGCTGAAAGAGCCTGAACCACTTGTAGCTATACCACTTGGATCTCCACTACAACCACTAATCCAGTTAACATTTTTGGGTTCAAGGTGATTAAGAGGATTTTCGTAACCTGAATAATAACTGTACTGCTCAAGAGATGCTGCGTTATAAATCCCAAAATGTAAATGAGCACCAAAAGAATATCCGGTATTCCCCATTACACCTATTTGCTCCCCTTTTGCGACTCGACGTGCCTCAGTCGAAATAAGTACTTTCGCTGCCTTTTGAATACTTCGCAGTTCTTTTGAAGCATCAGCCAGTCTGCTCTGATATTCACTTTCTGAATTCTTTGTCGTCTTTAATAAATCTTGTTTTCCTACTTTCTGCTGATCAAGTTGCACGGTATATCCTTCAAGTTGCTTATTAAGCGCTTCGACGCGTGCCTTTTTCACTTCAAAAATATCTTTTTGATTTTGATAATCGAGTTTTGCCTGTTGTGTGTTAATAAGTAACGTTTGATCATGGGCCCGGACAAGTTTGACATAATTAACTCGCTTGAAATAATCATCAGCATCATTTGCGGCGAAAAGAACATGAAGTGGCTGTACACCACCTAGTTGGTATGAAGTTACAATTCTTTTAAATAGCACTTCAGATACTTTATCTAAAGATCCTTCTAGATTATTAATCTTTTTTGACGCAATTGAAATATCTTTTGTTAATTCGCCCATTTGATTTCGGGTAGACTCAATACGATACTCAGTAAGTTTTATTTGTGTGTCCATAACTTGAATTTGTGAAGAGAGTGATTTAGCCTGACCTTGCAAATCATTTATCTTACCTTGATATTCACTTATTTTCTTCTCAAGCTCTGAAGCATTTTGCGCGTAAACTATTGTAGATGGAATAAAAAAACTAAAAACAATTAGGCCAATAACTAAAAGGATTTTCGTGGATGACATATACTAAAAATAATAGCATAAGTAAGTAACAGAGGTAAAGTTTTTGTGATAAAATTACTTGTGTATGAGAGATCAGATGAAAAAATCACGGTTAATCAGTCATCTTCAAAAACAAGCATATAAAAACGTTCTCTTAGCATGCATTGGGATCATATTAGTAATCATTCTTCTTATCATATTTGGGACAAACATTTTAGTGAGCTTTAGTTTGCTTGTTGGTAAATTGACAGGCGTAGAGGAAACAGCAATCACCACGCAAAGCGATGAATATATAGCTCCACCAACTTTAAACGCAGCACCTGAAGCCACAAGTAGTGCCGCAATCATCGTAACTGGTTATGGACAGCCCGATCAACGGATTGATCTTTACCGGAATGATACGTTAATTAATAAAACTACAGTCAAAAGTACTAGCAGCTTCCGGTTTACAGGCGTCACACTTGTCGAAGGGAGTAATATCATCAAAGCCCGTGCCGCTAATTCTGATAACAAACAGAGTAACTTCTCAAACGAAGTAAAAACTTCATTCCTAAAAAATGCACCTGATCTTACTGTAGATTTTCCACAAAATGATCAGGGATTCAAAAAAGAAGAAAGTCCGGTTAAGGTTACTGGAAAAACCGATTCAGGAGCGCAAGTAACTATCAACGATTTCTGGGCAATTGTAGATGCAGAAGGAAACTATTCATATCTGTACAACCTCAAAGATGGAGATAATCCCCTAAAAGTTGTAGCGACAGATAATGCTGGGAATAAAACTGAAAAAGAACTAAAAATCCGCATTGAATAACTACTTATTACGGATCATCAAAGCATAAAGAATCCACATCCATAAAATAATCGCTGGAAAAAAGAGACTATTAATAAATAATGCATTGATAAATAATCCTGCGGTAGATGAAATAAATACAATTACAAGTATGTTATCTTTTGTTCGTAAGCGAACGATTGCTTCTCTAAACAGATTTGCCCATAAAAATAGGTATGCAGCAAACCCAACAATTCCGGTCGTCGCCAAAACAAAAAGGAAACTGTTATCAACACCCGAGTCTGCATTTGATGGATATTTCGGATTTTTTGAGCGGAAACCATATTCCTGCTGCGCATAACGATATGCATTAAAACCAACGCCTAAAATAGGCCGATCTTGGTAAATAGTGAACGCGTTTTGATATGTTTCAAGTCGAGCAAAGGTTGATTGTACACGGAATAGATTGGTATTTTCGATATAAAAGCTTGGGGAAATAATAATGACATACGCGACCAAAACAGCAACGAAACCTACTATGATTTTCTTTTGTTTTAATAGGATTAAGAATACACCCAAACTAATAATCATCATGAGAAGCGCACTTCTAGAATAAGTGAGCAGCACAGCAAGGAATGTCAAGATGACCACAATGCTACATAAAATTATCCACTTTTTACTCCGCTCCTCAATATGCTGGTACAATTTTCCTGAGACAAAGAGTAGGTATAAAACTAAAAAGGCTCCGGCAAAATTAGGATCTAGAAATGTTGAAAATAGCCTATGCATATGATCATCCCATCCAAGATAGATCAGGCTTCTTATATCTGAGTAAAAGAAATATTGTGGGAAACCGGCTAAGACAACAGCTAGGCCAACATAAAACATGAGTGACAAAAGCTTTTTCTTAAATGCAGCATCAAACTGTACTACAACAAAGAATACTCCCAAAAATCCAACCCATCGAATCAAATATAATGATGAAGCAAGTGCTTCGTTTGGTTCTAATCTGTATGCATTTATAACTAATGAAATAAGTCCAACCAATGGAAAAAGCAATAGTGGCAATTGAAGTATCGTTTTAATTTTATCTCGGTAGAGTAACCATAGCACTAGCCCAAAAGTTAGTACGCATGCAACGACATCCAGTGGTTTGATGTAGATATTATTTCCGATGCTAAATCGGAGCATTTCTCCAAAGGGCAGAAGCAATAATAATAAAATAGTTAGTATTTTTAAAATACGCATACCTGCATTGTACTATTTTTTAGACTCCTTAAATAGCTTAACATGCGTTATTTCATTTTCATAAATCAGCTTCCAACTTGTATATTGTTCGGGAAGTTCCGCATCTTGAATAGCAATATAGTTAAACGAATCTCCCTCGTTTAACCATGAAGAATGAATGTAGGGAAAATCTATATAATAAAGGTTGTGAAATCCAAAGAGTAATACACGATCATTTTGAGATATATTTTTTGCAAAATACCCATCAACATCATAAAAGTCACCAAAAGAAAAGTTAAGATTTTTAATCAAAAACTCTTGTTTTGATTGTGTTCCTATTATGACTGGTATATATTTACTATTTGCGACCAACCGATACCCTGCAGTAATAAGTCCAGTAAATAGTACCAATCCAATAAGTAATCTATAAAAATAGACGCCAAATAAATGTTTCTCTTTACACACCCCAGCAATAACACCAGCACAAAGAATCGATAATGCAGGTACGTATGGAACCAACAGTCTACTCCCTTCTATTTGCGACGTGATATACCATAGACCTAAAGCAATTATAAAATAAGCATATAAAATTTTGATGTATATATCTGCTTTGCGAAAATACCAAATGAGTAATGGTAAAAAGAGAATATAAATAGGAGACAGTGGATCGTTTGCATGTGTAAAGACGTTCCAAAGTGTACCGATAAACGTTATTGGATTGAGTAGAGCGATGTCAAAAACTTTTGTATGTAAGCCTGCAAAAACATCAGAAAAGATTGGATAAAAAGGATTACCTGTATTAAAAAATGCAAACAAAAACCATGGAAGAGGAATAATTAAAGAAATTCCCCAGTAAATAAATATATTCTTAAACAAACTGCTCATCAAAGCACTTATATTGTCATTCCCGCGACTTGTCCAGCGAAGCTTTGGCGAAGTTGGAAGGCGGGAATCCAGCGCCTTCCAAATAATAAGTAATGAGAAAATTCCAAGAGATCCAAGCGCAAGCAACTTACTTGATATCGAAAGTCCAACCATTATTGCCGAAAGTATTAGCCATCTCCTCTTTTCCAACTGCCACCAATGTACAAATGCAAGGAGAGCTAAAACCTCAAAAAATGTGCGGATTAAATCAATATATGCAGTTGTTGATTCCCAAGCGATAACCAAACTGGAATAAAAAATTAAAACTGCTAAAAGAGAAATTGTTTGTGTATAAAACTTTCTTGCTAGTTTATAAATAACTATAAGTGTCAAAATACTAAATAACCAATGGAGTACTTTTGCCCATATTTCATTTCCAAATGTCAAAGCTCCTACATATAAAAGCTCTCCCAACTTTGGCATGTCGCTGTAATATAGAAGCCCTCCAGGTATGTGATACATAGCATGATTGACAAGATAGAGCTTTGGTAAGGTCAAGTGATACCAAAGTGCGTCAAATGCCAACTCAGGACCGAGAGCGCCTATTAAATTGACCGATATCAGTGCAACAAGAGTAGTAAATACAAATAAAGAGATTTTATTCTTTTGTATGCTTATCCATTCCTTTTTACTATCTCTTAAAATAATCTTGATATTTTGACGGAAATAAAAGATTGCTATTGTTACAAATATAATTGTTATGGAGACAACTATTTCGCGGTGAAGAATCTGCATCAAACCGAGGAAAAAAATAGTATACGAATATAACCCAACAATAATTGCTAAATTAAACATGTTTCAATTCTGCAGTACAGGTGATAAAAATACAAAGTAAAAATAAAGAGTGCCCATAGAATAAAAACAATAAAAACATTTTTTTTCCTCATCATACTTTTCTTGCCACAACAATAAGCGAAATTCCTACAGGAATTTTTATAAATGATTCTATAAATCTGAGCACTGGTACAATGCTATCAAATATTCTTACCTGATATGGCTTTAATGCCGATTTATTCCTACTTACTTTGTCTCGTACTGTCCAACTTAATAGACCAACAATATTAAAAAAATACATTGTCTCAATAGCAAATCCAGACTTTTTAAGTGCATGAGTCAGTTCTTCTTTTTCGTATCTTCGGTAATGTCCTAATTCTTTATCTAAACGTGTAAATGCTTTTTTCTTGGCAGGAACTAACAACATAAGTTTTCCTTCTTTCTTAAGCATCTCATGTATATTTTTCAGCGCTTTTTTATCATCTTTTATATGTTCTAAAACATTTATTGCATAAATTGACGCAAAAAAAGATATATATTTCTTGGATGGTTTTTGAGAAATATCAAGCGTCTCTGTAAAGACATTTTTTTCTTTAATGAACCGCTTATTAAGAAGTCTTACCAACCCGGAATCAACATCTGTTAAGTAGAGTGGTTTATATTGTAAAAAGTGTTTTGAAAGATTGCCGGTTCCTGCTCCTATTTCGAGCGTGGGTGAACTAACGTGGGACGAAATTTCATGTGCAATCCAATTATTATAATTTTTTGCGTCTGTAAGAACCTCAAGTGTTGTGATTCCTTGATATTTAATCATTGCTTTTCTTTTGCCATAAGAGCCACAATTTCGCGCGAACGAGAAATGAGTGAAATGACATGAGCATAGCAAAAACTAAACCCGGCAACCCATCTTGAAATCCGCGTCGCCCGATAAAATTAAGTGTAAACTTTGCAACAGGGTATACCAATGGAGCCCACCAGTATGTTTTTACTTTTCGTTCAAATAAATCTGCTGCACGCAAATCAGTGTAAAAATTTATCTCCTTTAGAAACTCTTCGACGGTCTCATGAGGAAAGTGATCGAGTTGATTCTTTAACATTGTGGTTTTGCCTGAAATCTTCCACGTTTCATGAACTCTTCCCTGCCATTTCCCCACATGTTTTTTGGCAAGGCGTAATAATTTTATGTTTCCTGTTTCACCATGTTTGAGCACTTGTCCCCACATTGTATCCATGCGGTTGACATAAAATCCAGTATATTGTCCAATTGACTCATTTGTTTCCTGCATAATTTCATACCACAGAGGTGAAGAAACCCGCTCATCTGCATCAATGAATAATACCCATTCATTCTTCGCTTTATCTAGACCAAAGTTGCGCTGATTAGCAAAATTGCCTTGCATTGCATGGGTAATAACACGAGCACCTTTCTTCTTGGCAATTTCAACGGTCTTGTCAGTTGAGTTATCATCAATAACCAACATTTCATCACACCAAGAAAGACTATCGAGACAAGCTCCTATATCTTTCTCTTCATTTTTTGCTAATACAATTGCTGTAATCATTTAGTTTCTATCTTTTCTACGACTCTAATCCCATTATTGTTTTCTATGACAGTAAATTGTAAATTTTCTTTATCATCTGAAACTTTGGCACCTAAATACCAGGTTAAATATTCGTAAGGCATTGTGAAACTTTCAAATTTACTTCCTGCACCAACGCCTTGTATATTATACTCCCTTCCGTCAGCTTGAGTCGTAATAATTTGAGCAGCAGTAAGCCTCTCTTGAAACGGGAAACCGAATTGAGATACATTCATTAAATAATTATTTTTTACTAACGAGTATGCATTGGTTATTCCAACTAGTAAGATTATTACTATTGTAACTACTTTTAACTTTTTCACATGTATAGCATATGTTGCCGCAACTGAAATTAATAGAATAACCGATGGGAAGAACATTGGCCAATACGCTTCCGATGTCGTCTTGATAGCAAGATAACTCATAAACGGTAACGTGAAACATATATATAAAGTAACTAAAGCCAAAGAAGACTTCTTTTCTTTGAATTGTACATATAAACGATATGACACGTATAAAAAAGGACTAAGCAATAATAGAATGGCAATATAACTATTTGGTAAAAATATAAGCTGTTGTATTTTCTCAATCGTGAATGGCATGAACGGAGCTAATGGTTCAAAAACTTTATCTCCGTGTATACTTGAGAAGCCAAAAAGTAATGCCACTCTATATCCGATCCATATGACAAACTTCACTGTTTGAGGAAATCCATTTTGAAAATCATAAATAAGCATAGGAATCATGGGAATGAGCCAAGCAAGAAATGATAATCCAAGAATCTTTCTAGTTAGTATCTCGGTAAAGTAGTTTTTCTTTCCCCAAAATCCGTAAACAACGAAAAGTGCAAAGACAATCAGGTAAGGTGTTGTAGAAATTTGGAAGTTATACAATACAGCAATAAGGAAAATTGTGATTGGGAAACATATAACCTTCCCGCTTAACCATCTATATAAACTGTATATGAAGAATAAAGTAACAAGAGGAATAAGACTCGTATGATATGGGGCTCTTGCATGGATTGTGATAAGTGGAGAGGTGGCATAAAGAAATGCCGCGAGTAAACCAACAGTTGGAGAGAACATTCTTTTGCCGATCACATACATCAAAAGTACTGTAATGACACCAATTCCCGCAGTAAAGTAACCAGGAGCAATTGGGCTAAAGTTAGTTACAGAGAAAATAGCAGCAAGAATGTATGTCCAATAAGCTCCCTGATGTAACCACGGATGACTAGAAGCAATGCCAACTGTAGGGATATTTCCCGTCAAAACCATATCCCTTGCAGAAAGATAATACCAACCTTGATCTCCAAAAAACTGCATCAGCTCCGAAAGCTGATAAAAGAGAAGCCCTGCAGAAATTGAGACGATTATAATGATGAGATATGTTAATTTAGTAGGCGTCATAACTTAACGAAAAATGATTCCATAATTCCACGGACAGTATAAAACCATTCACGCTTTGTAACATGTTGAGAACCCGAAAGATCGCGTGGAAGTTGCGTATATGCTCTAGGATTTTTATGTAGCATTTGCCAATGGGTGGTAAAATCAAAGTACGTATCGACAATATGCTTTGCTCTGACTTCTCCTAATCGTTGATCGTGAAATTCTGTCCACTTCATCCCCCGCCAAGTAACTTTCGAGAAAACAGATTTTGGGAAACAACCAAAATATAATCGATGCACTGCATACCAATACTCCCAGATTTTATGAGAGGATGCTGCAGTGATAAGCGATCGCACGTCCGTATATCGCTCTACTCGCGTTAGAGCAAAATCCGCGTCAGTTTTGAAAAGATGTTTAAGGATCAAATCTACTTCAGGAGCTAGTTGAAAGATATGTCCACTAAAAGCAAGATTATTTTTCATAAGACGAACTATGTCATCAATGTGTCCAGCAAAGTAAAAATCTGTAACAAAAAAAGGGGATATTCGATAGGCAGAAGAAAATAATAGCGGTTCATTAACAATTTCCGATTTCCAGTCAGGATCTTTGTAGTAAATTTTTAGATTCTTAGGAATATAAAAAGAAGACATGAAATCAATTATGGCTGATGGGACATATTGATCAGTTCTTATCTTTAATACATGCGTAACTGCTGTGCGTCTTTTTAGATACTGAGTTCCTTGCAAAGTTGAAATCCACTGACGACGTCGATTATTAATATCACGTCCTGTTGGTGGTGTGTTGTGGAGTACAGTTATCTTAGGATGAGAATAAGTAAATCGTTCACCTTTCCATATACTTACCACAATGTGTGCAACAGATGGATGTTGGAGATATTCTTCAATATTTCGTTTGATTGTACTCGTTGAATCAAAACCCTGACTAATTATCGGTCCTTGAATCACAACACCAATTTTCATTTTTTTATCATAGCAGGTTGTCTCATCTTGATAAAGACAAATCTCTTCCCCTGTTTGACATAAAAAGGTTCATCGCTTACTATTGGTGAATCTATGATTAATAAATCTAAAGTAATAACTCACCGTGGACTAGAGCCAACGAAAATACATTTTTTTAGTGAAAGTAGTTATGAGGCTTTTAGAGATCATTTATCTCGCGGCTTTGCTGGAATTGAATTCGACCCAATTCTGACGAGAGATGGAATTATTGTTTGTCACGATACAAACCTTACACGGGTTACTTCTGGAAAAGATACCAGAAATATTATTGAGCTAACAACTACTGAAGTATTAAGTACTCCATTGCCTAATGGTAGAATTCCTACGCTTGATGAGGTTATGAACATGATCCGAGATAGCAATTCAACTAGTAATGCTCTTCATTTAAAAGCGCGCTTACAAAATCAAGAACTATTAGAAAAACTTATCGGTGCACTAAAAAAGCACGAAGACATCTTAGAAAGACTCATTGTCTTTGATGTCAAAGGAGAAACTGCGAAAAAATTAAAAAGGGTCTACCCCAAACTCAGATTAGCAGCATCAATCGCTCATCCCTATGATATTGAGAGGTACAATGGCTCAGTCGGTGGAACATTAATGACAATAGATGAGGCAATTGCGTTAAAGCAGCTACAGCTTATTGACGGTGTTTGGGGAGATGAATGGGATACCATTGGAGAAAATGGAACTTCAAAACAATTCTACACGAAAGATAATTTTGATCGACTACATGACGCAGAACTTTTCGTCGCGCTTGTTACCCCTGAGCTACATAACACCTCTCCAGGATTATATGGCGGTGAATCACACGCTGACGCCAGAGACACAAAAACTCTTTTTGCAAGGATACAACAAATAAAAGAAGCAGGTGCTGATTACTTCTGCACAGATTATCCTGAAGAAGTGGCAAGTTTGAAATGAATTAAGAATTAGCAACGAAATGTTCAAGGTCTTTAGGTGTTCCTAGACCCCAAACAGTTGGAGTTATCGCTGCTTTTATTTTCATCTCTTTTTCTATCATTCTTTGATACAAGGGTGCAACAAAGAATTCTTGTTTTCCTGCCGGACCAGACATATTGCCAGAATTGATCATTTCTTCGGCTTCTTTAATAAAAGTATTACCATGAGTAAAGTAATATGCTCCTATATTTGCGTAGGCACCCTTTGCTGCAAGTTCTGGATCTTTCTCGCGTACTGCTAAAGCATTTTTATTTTCATCAAAGAGCATATAGCTCCATTTTGGTTCTCTATCAGGAGGCTCAAATACTGGAATTATTCCCTCCACATCTACGTCTTTATTTTTAATAGTGTTATAAAGACTTGTTCCATCAAAATAATGATCAGAGTCAGAAATAATTACGTCTTCATCACTATTAATGTAATCCTTTGCCGCAAGTGCTGTTTCAAGTGCTCCACGAGTAACTTCAGGAATAAGAACAACATTTATATCTTTACTAAATACACTCTGCAATAATTCTGTAATCGAATAGTCTTCTTGTTGCTGACGCAATGAAATAAAAACAAGATCTTTTGGAGGAACTTTAAGATCTGTCGTTGCAGGTCTTTTGGGAAGATCCAAAAAAGGCAAGGATTCTAATGCCCACTCAATCATCGGTTTTCCTTTTATATTTATGAGCGGTTTAGGTTTGCGGTATTCTGGGTTTTGATCAACATCTGCTTGAAAACGCAATCCTCTTCCAGCCATAGGAATTATAATCTTCATAACTATTCTTTAATTTCTTTCACCATGAGATACATCATGTATTTCATGAAATCTTCAGGAGTTGCCATGCTATGCATTTGGGACGAATCAATTTCCCAATGTTTTATTTTACCCCCATTAAGAATTAGTTCATTAAATACTAGACTAACATAGAAATCATTATTGAAACGAATGTCTTTCTCTATCATCCTAAATGCAGCATCAACAAATGACTTTCCTGTGCGAAAATAATAAACACCAACTGTTGCTTTATCTGAGATTACTTTTTTCTCAGCAACTTCTATAACAGAATTGTCTGGATCAAGCCTGACAAAACTCCATTTTGGATGCCTCGATTGGAAAGTCATAATGGCCCCATCTACTTTTTGTTCCCTCGCAAACGAGACAAAATCATCAATTGCAATATCAACTACTTGATCAGAGTTGGCGATAATAAGCTCATCATCGTTATTTATATAATCAACCGCTGTCAGAACAGTGCATGCCGCACCTTGTGTTGGTTCAGTGAGCTGAATTACCTCAAAGTGTTTTCCAACCGCTCGTTCGAACATCTCTTCAAGAGAATACTTAAGATAATGTTCTTTTTTGCAGATAAATATAAATCGATAAGCAGCATTCGGACATAAGTTTTCAGCCACAATCTCTATCATTGATTTACCATTAATGTCGATAATTGGTTTTGGAAATGCATATCCTGCATGCTGAAACGGTGTTCCTTCTCCTGCAAGAGGAATAACAATATTAATCTTTCGTGCTTTATTTTGTTTCATAGAATTTATTAAAAATAGTTAAGTTAACATGCTCATATCCTGCTACTTCAATGGTATTTGCACCTGAGTCTTTTGCAGCTTTCACACCATGTGGAGCATCTTCAACAATAATAACTTCCTCTGGTTTTACTTTTAATTTTTTAAATGCGGCAAGATATATTTCAGAATGTGGTTTTGGCTTGTATCCCTCATCATTACCAATGATCAGATCAAAAAAATGATCGATTTGTGATTTTTTCAGCATATTAAGTACTGAATATTTTTGCGCGTTGGAACAAACAGCAAGTTTTATTCCCCTGCTCTTCAAATGTGTTAGCATAATCTGCTTTTCATAACTTGGCCTACAATATTGCTCAACAAATTGATCAGTATATTTCCGTTTTAGTCGTTTCACGACTTCATGAAGTCCTATGGGAAATCCTTTTCGCTTCGTTAGTAGTTTAAGTTTTTCTGTTGTTGGTAACCCATTATATACTGTTTCATGATCTTGTTTGTTTATCTCATATCCAAAGAGCTGCAGTGCATCATTTAATGCTTCGAAGTGCCACTCTGTTGCGTCGACAAGGACACCATCCAAATCGAATATAACTGTTTTAATTATCATAGGTCATTAATTATTTCATTCATAATATACATGAATTATCTTGCAACTTCAACACAAATCAAATTTTAAACGCGCTTTCGTAAAAGTTGCCATACTAAATAGAAATAAAAGGGCAGTGCAACAAGTGATCCTATTAATGCAGCCATTGCAGCGCCCACAATTCCATAATTTTGCACCAACGGAATTAGTGGTGCAAACATACCAATAGCTGTAACAAACGTTATTGCCATTGCATATTTTTGCTTTATTTCACTCAAAAAGAGCGCTGAAGCCATGTTAGAAATTGCCTTCATAAATCCCACAAGCGAAAGAATAGGCAACACCGAAATTATTGCAGACCATTTTTCCCCAAGGATGAAGACAAATATTTGCGGAACTACGGTAAAAATAATAACGAATGGAATTGCTAATACCGCAACTCCTAGAATCATTTTTATGAAAGCATTTCTCAGGCGAGATCGATCATGGGTTAGTTTAGAAAAAATAGGAAACATTACATAATTAAAGGCATTTCCTAGTTCAACCAAAGGTGTTACTGCTAAAGAATAAGCAAGTTGATAAATACCTAAAGACGACGCTCCTAGTATTCTTCCAACTGCAATGTTATCCATATTAGTAAATAGATAATCAAAGATCGCAGTCCCTGTAATCCATTTACCCCTATGGAAAATTGTTGAAACATATGCTTTTTCAAAATGAAAACTTGGACGAGGAGATACTATCATATACGATAAAATTAATTCTATTATCACTCCAGCAAGAAGACCAATCACAATTCCAATTGGATTATTCAGTAAGTAAGTAGCAATAATTGAGACTGCTGTATCAATAACTAAAATAACCATTTGATACCAGAAGTTCTTTGCAAAGAGTAAATCTTTCTGCAACTTGACTACAGCTGGATTTATAAATCCTCTCATTAAAGGAACAATACTTATCCAATAAAGAAGTGTTACGGCATCTGGTGTACGAAAAAAGTTTGCAATAAATGGAGCCGCTATTAAGAGAACAAGCATTATCACTACACCTCTTACAATAGAAATGAGCCAAGCAGAACTTATATATTTATCTGTTTCTTTTTCTTGGACCAAGACAACATTTACACCAGTTTGAGTAATCGTCTCTAAAAGGCCTAATGCCAAGAGAGCGATTGCATAAATACCAAATTGTTCAGGAACAAGAATCCTTGCCAAAATAATGGTCTCCAAAAAACCGACTGCTTTCGTCAGAAATCGTAAAGAGCCAATAAATGAGAGACCTCTTATAACATCTTTTTTGTATCCCATAAATGTAAAATCCCACTTATTGTACCATTCATTACTGCAAAGTCAGCAATAAATTGTAGAAGTGGCAAATAATAGAATGCTGATGTATGCATTACATAACGATAATTTTTTGAGATAGCCCACCCAATATAGAGCATTATAATTAACAATAAAGAAAAGAGCATAAAGAAAGATTTGGTAATGATAAATAGAAGGACTAAAAGCATGCATATAAAATAACGAATAAAAAGAAAAAGAACTTTTGGACGAAAAATATTTGCTTCAGCATCACCATATGCAAAGCGCAAAAACATTGTATATGTCTGCTTCAAAGTATTCCTCGGCATCCAATAAACAATTGCATTCCTAGCAAACACAATATTTGCACCAATTTTTTTTAATTTTTTAGCAAATGCATAATCTTCATTATGAGACAATGCCTCATCAAAACCTCCAACTTTTTCCCATATTGATTTCTTAAAAGCAACAGAACGAGTTGCAGGGAGAAAACTTTTGGGATTTACTTTATCCGGCATCACTAGAACATAAGGTAGCAAACTCTTTTGAAAAGCATTTTTTGCCATACCTTTATAATAACCAGCTACAACATCAATATGCTTCTCAATAAAAGGTTCCGATATATTCTTTAGCCAGTTTTTCTCAAGAATATTTCCCGCATCAGAACAAACTATTATCTCTCCTGAGGCTTCTTTAATTGCAGTATTACGCCCCATAGATCTATTACCTTTGTGAATAATAATTTTTACTTTTTTTATTGATTTAGGAAATTGAAAATTTTTGATTAGATATACCGTTTGATCAACACTTCCACCATCGACAATAACAACTTCATCAGGAACTTTCGTCTGCGATACAAGTGATTTCAAAAATTTCGTAATTGTTGTCTCTTCGTTATAAATTGTTGTTATAAAAGATATTTTCATAATGGTAAAATAAATATGGTATAGTGAATCTATTATACTATGACTCATTCTCGCACATTATTAAGTATTTTGGAATGGATCTGCAATGATATTGTCGGTCATATTCCATCACACACATTTAGAAACTTTTATTATAGAAATATTGCACAGATCCAACTTGGAAAAGACAGTACTATTTCAATGCATTGCAAGCTATCTACATTTTCACGAATTATTATCAAAGATAATACCGCGATTAATCAAGAAGTATTCCTCGATGGACGAGGTAAACTAACTATTGGTAATAATGTGAATATCGGTAGAAATGTTCATTTTTATACAGCACAACATAATGCTAATTCTCCGGACTTTGCATATGTAGAAAAGGCAATCACGATTAAAGATAATGTGTGGATTGCTAGTGATGTAATCATTATTCCCGGTGTAACGGTAGGCGAAGGTGCAGTTTTAGCAGCGGGGGCAGTCGTTACAAAAGATGTAACACCATATACTATTGTAGGAGGAAATCCGGCAAAGTTTATAAAAAAAAGAACTAAGAATCTAAAATATAAAACTAAATGGGCTGCACTTTTTTATTGACTGAACAATAATACTTTGGAATAATCAATTGATGAACAAAAAAGCTTCATATATCTTTTCAGCAGATGTTATCAGGGTAATTGCTATTTTTGGTGTACTATCTATTCATATTGTTGATGCAATTAATAGAAGACCAGATTTTTTTGGAGATATTTCGTGGTGGGCTGGAATTACTATTGATGCGCTTTCACGAATTTCAATTCCTTTATTTATCCTCTTAAGTGGGTATTTTCTTTTACATAAAGATGAATCCTTAACACGATCATTGAAACGAACTGCTACTCGTATTTTTATTCCGCTTCTTTTCTGGTTTCTGTTCTATACATGGTGGTATAGTAGGCCACTATCTCTACCAAACTTCGATAGTTCTTTAGTAGCGAACTTATTTTCTGTAAATGTATATCATCTTTATTTTCTTATCATTATGCTTGGACTTTATGTAACAGCACCTCTTCTCCGTACATACCTTCGAGCCACACAAAGAACAGATCATAAAAAGCTTATGATTTTATTACTTGCTGTGGGAATTCTTGAAGTTATTGGCCAATATGTCTTGCAAAGATGTTCAATGGATAATATCTTTACTTACTGGATCCCTTACTCAGGTCTTTTTGTTGCAGGATTCGTGCTTGGAAATGAAGCTCAATCAATAAAAAATACTAAACCGCTGCTAATAATGTATGCTCTTGGACTAATAGCAACGATCGGTTTTAGTTATTTGCATTATCTTTCACTCCTTAATGGTATAAATTTCCTTGGCTCTGACGGATGCATTGCCTATTATTCCGATTATTATATGAGTATTCCGGTTTTTCTTATGTCACTTCCTGCATTCATGCTTTTACTTCATTTCAAGTATCATTTCCTACAGAAAAAATACGTTGCCGCAACTATCCGATCATTATCTAAGGCAAGCTTTGGCATCTACCTTAGTCATTTGTTTATTCTGCAGATTCTTGATCATTACAATCTCTTTGATCCAATCTCTCCTACTTGGATTTATATTATTATCAAATGGCTGACAATCCTTCTTCTTTCCTATTTATTTACAGTGATAGTTATGAAACTCCCTTTTGTAAATCGAATATTAGGAGTTAGTGAGTAAATTTTGATTAAAAGTACTTACTTCTTCTCTTCTTTCACTTGTTCGTATCGTAGTCCACCCATCTCGTATTCAGATACTGGCTTTTTTACTCCCCCTTTGATAAGCGTCATAGCGGTGTAATAGATATATTCACGGGTAATTTTCCATGTCCCTTCTGTCTCAAATCTGCGCATAGAGAAATAACATCCAACACCATAGATAAGCTCTGGAGAAACACCTTTTTTGTATGCTTTGATAATAAGATTATGATCTTCACCAATAACTATCGACTCGTCAAAACCGTCAATACTCTCAAATAATTTTTTGTTTATAACGATATGTGGACCCGTGGAAATTGGCCGGCCAATGCGTTTAAGCATTTTTACTGTGAATATACTGCAGAAAAAAAGAAACCTATGTAATGGTGATGATGTGCTTGGTTGAACAAACGGCAAATATAATAAATGTTTTTCTTTCTGGATACGTTGTAAAATCTTTGCAATGACATCATTATCAATTCTCGTATCTGCATCAAGAAAAAAAATATACTCGCTCTTGGCATATTTTGCCCCTATATTTCTTTGAAACGCAGCACGCTTTTTTTGTGATTCGATAAACTGCAAATGCAGACTTTTTATGAAAGTTAGGGCAACTTTTTTGGTATTGTCTTGAGACTTCGCGTCAACGACAATTACCTCAAAATCTTTTTCCGTCTGACTTTGGAGGTCAGTAAGAAGAAGTGGTAAATAATGTTCTTCGTTCAATGTCGGGATGACAATGGAGAGTTTGGGAGACATATGAGTATTGTAGATTATTTACGATATCTCTGTCCACCCAGTGTGTAGTTCAAAAGAATATGCGCATAAAGTATTGTGGTTTAGGCTTTCTCATTGTACAATAACAGGATATGGGCCAAGTTCCCTTGAAAATATCTATTGTTATACCTGTATACAACGAAGAAAAATATATTGGGGCATGTTTGGAAAGTCTCTTAAAGCAGTCTGAGCCTGCAGACGAAATTATTGTTATCAACAATAATTCAACCGACAATTCTGTAAAAATAATCAAAACTTTCCCTGTTCGCCTTCTCCATGAAAAGAAGCAAGGCATGACATTTGCTCGAAACAGAGGGTTTAACGATGCAAAATATGAAATCATCGCACGCACAGATGCGGACACAATTCTTCCTCTTAATTGGGTCAAAAGGATCAAAAAAGCTTTTATAGATGAAAAGGTAATAGCCGTAACTGGGCCGGGAGAATTTTATGATCTTCCTGAATTTATTCATAATTCGAGGTGGCAAACAAAAGCAGCATGGGTAAAAGTTATTATTGGATATAACAAAATTGTAAAGCAAATAATAAAGCATGATTGTTTGTATGGTCCAAATTACGCAATTAGAAAATATGCATGGAAAGAAATTAAGAATACTGTCTGTATGGATGATAAGCAAGTGCATGAAGATTTAGATTTAGCAATTCATATAGCACCCTTAGGGATAATAAAGTTTTACAGAAATCTTGTTGTTAAAACGTCAGTAAGACGTTGGAAGAAACCAGAAGCGTATGTTGAATATCTGTACCGCGGTCTCAAATCAATACAAAAACACCAACAATTATCAACTGGAGAAAGAAGCAAACTACTCGTTAAAAAATTTGTCTCTAAAGCATTTCTCATCAATAGATAACTTCTCTCTTTTCTATTATTGGATTCGTTGACAAACACCTACGACTATTGAGATAATCATTGAACATGGAAATTGCAAAAAAAGCCTATTTTTTCACCCTTGACCTCCTCCAGACAATTCTTCTTGCTGCATCAATTTTTCTCGTCATTTATATCTTTTTCTTCAGACCTTTCCAGGTGAGCGGAGAATCAATGCATCCTACGTTTGTCGATAAAGAATATATATTAACCAATCTCATTACTCTTAAATTTGCCTCACCAGTCAAAGGAGACGTCATAGTTTTCAAAGCGCCAACTGATAAAGACAAAGACTTTATCAAACGAGTTATTGGGACAGAAGGAGACAGTGTGTCAGTTCAGGATGGATTCGTTTATGTTAACGGACAAAAGCTTAACGAATCACAATACTTAGCCACAGATGTACGAACATATGGTGGAAGTTTTTTGAAAGATGGTGAGGCAGTTACTGTGCCTCTAGGTCAATATATAGTATTTGGTGACAATCGCCCATTTAGTTCAGATTCACGTGAATGGGGTTTTCTTGAAGAAAAAGATATCATCGGCAAATCATTCTTCGTCTATTGGCCAGTCAATACAATGAGAGTCATCTCCAACCCTTATCCAAACACAAAATAGGATAAACTCTAAGTCAGTCTAAAACAACTTCGAAATAAAAGCTACAAAACCTAATAGTAAGTTCAAAATTGATCGTGTTTCGATATTCGAATTTTACTTCGTGAGGATGTCGTGGATTTGTTTTAGTTTTTCAGTTGTTGCTTCAGGACTTCCTTTGAAAACCAATGTAACCCGGGCTAATTTACTTGATTGGAAAATCTGTACTTTATCAAAGGTGTGCTTCTCTTCAATTTCTTTGGCCATTTGATCTTGTTCAGGAATCCATAATTGATCTTTTTCAGCGGGTGGCTCCTTCTTCTGTGTTTCTCCTTTGACTTGCCGTGCTAATTCTTCAGTTTGTCGTACAGTGTAATTGTCACGGAGAATTTTCTTAAAGACATCTAACATCAACTTTGGATCTCCAAGTGACAAGAGCGGGCGTACATGCCCTTCTGTGATAACTCCAGCGACCAATGCATCTTTGATAGCATCAGGTAATGAAAGCAACCGGATGGTATTACTAACAGCAGGGACACTTTTACCAACTCTTTTGGCAACTTCTGTTGTACCGAGGCCAAATTCATCAATGAGTCTACGGTAGGCCAGAGCTTTTTCGATTGGATTCAAATCTTCACGTTGTACGTTTTCAACGATGGACATTTCAAGCATTCTTTGTGGAGTTGTTACCATCACGACGACTGGAACTTTGTGGAGTCCTAAGATTTTGGCTGCACGCCATCGGCGCTCGCCTGCAATGATTTGAAATCCGGCTGGGGTTTTTGCAACAACAATAGGTTCGAGAATACCTTGCTCGCGGATTGATTCAACTAAGTCGGTTAAAGAATCGGGAGTAATAACGCCACGGGGTTGCAGTGGGTTAGATTGCAAATGGCTCGTTTCTAATTCGTGAATGTGTTCGTCGTGTTGATTATCCATTAATTACCTCGACATATTTTTTGCCTCTGAGAGTTTTGAATTTTACAGTTCCTTCCTCAATTGCAAATAATGTGAAGTCGCGCCCCATTAAAACACCAGGACCAGGATTAACACGGGAACCAACTTGACGGATGATAATACCACCTGGAGACACTTTTGAACCACCATAGACTTTAACACCACGGCGCTTTGGACGTGAGTCTCTATTTCCTTTTACCGAACCTTGTGCTTTTGTATGTGCCATATTCTGTTTAGCGTCTAGGTGCTAGCGTTTAGCTTCTAGTTCACTCTTTCTCATCTGTAAAAATCGCTTTTATAATACGATATGCTTTCACGGTTGTCAACTAATATAAAAGACTGTCATCCTGAACTTGATTCAGGATCTCAAACTTTTACTTTTTTAGTACTTTTATCTTCCAAACCTGTAATTTGCACTTTTGTAAGCTGCGCTCTAAATCCTACTACTCTTCTGTGTCGTGCTTTTGCTTTGAATTTCGCTACACGAATTTTATCACCTTGGGTTTGTTCAAGAACCTTAGCTGTTACTGAGAAATTCTCGATATAAGGTTTTCCAAGAGTAACTGCGTCACCATCGACAGTCATGAGTACTTTATCCAAAGCATAATCTGTACCTGGTTCAACAGGAAGTTTGTCTAGTTCCAAAACGGTTCCTTCAGAGACTTTATATTGTTTTCCGCCACTGGCGATAATTGCGTATTTCATTGCAAACGTAATTATACCAAACTACACACACTTCAGCAACCATATGAATTTATCTGATTTCCAAAACATCTTTATGTTTTTGCGATGTGCTCATTGAGGAAAGAAGGCCGAGGAAAACAAAGTTTGATAAGAGAGAGCTTCCACCGAATGAAACAAATGGTAATGTGACTCCCACGATTGGTACAATGCCGATGTTCATCCCTATATTAACGAATGATGGAATCAGGATAATTCCGAACGTACATGCTGCAAATACTCGGATAAATGCGTCATTTGTGCGCGAGAAGATAAGAAATATACGGTAACACAAAAAGATGATAGTCAGAACAATGATGAGTGCGCCGAAAAACCCCAAACCCTCAGCAATTGTTGCAAAAATGAAATCCGTCTGCCGCTCTGGTAAAAAACGTAATCCTGATTGTGTCCCTTCAGATAACCCTTTGCCTAAAAAATGTCCTGAACCGACTGCAATCATTGCTTGGATGCTGTTGTATGAAATACCTAGAGGATCGGCTGTTGGATTGAGAAAGGTTAAGATTCTTTGTCGCTGATATCCCTCAAGAAATGTCCAAATGACTGGAGAAAGTAAAATAAAAGGCGTCGCAATTATAGCAAACCATTTGAAAGGGTAACCACTGATTAGCAGTGCAAACACCGCTGTACTTCCATAAAGAATCGCACTTCCTAAATCAGGCTGGAATTGGACAAGCAGAAAAATGGGAGTTAAGAACATCATAGTAAGAAGAAATGTCCTAAATGTTGTGTGCTTATTTTCAGCGACCCATGCAGCAAAAGCTATTGCCAAAAGGGGTTTGAGAATTTCTGAGAATTGTAACCGCACACCAAAAAAATCAATCCACCGCGTCGCTCCCCGGCTCTCAATACCAATTGCAAGCGTAATACAGAGAATGATAAGAGAGATAACGTAAATTGGTAGCTTAAATTGCTTAAGAAAATCTGTATTGACCTGGGAGAAGATGAGAAAAGCTACGACAGCAATGACTAATGATATCAATTGGCTTTGAAAGAAGACGGGATTGATGGAAAGTAAGGTGACCAGACTCAATGATACCAGTACAATAACAGGAATCATCAGCTGGAGATCAATTTTAAACTTCGCTCTCATAATGCTTTGTTGTGTCAAACCTCTTTACCGCAAAATCGCCTTTGGATAACGATGCTACTAAAGCCTGCTTTTTGATATAGTCTGCAAAAGCTTCAGGCCAATCTTCCAAAACAACAGCAACTTTCTCATCCAACTTCGTCTCAAGCTTCTTGCGTTCCTCTTGAATCTTGCGGATTATCTCTCTCGCCTGACCTTCAGCAATCAATTCTTCCGTTACATCCGTATCAAGTTCGACAGTAATGTCAGTCCCTTTCGGGTCAATAAACTTTACTTCTTTGACATTAAGTTCAGCTTTGAGAAGCGGATACAAGCTCACATCTAACGCTTTCTCTTTCTCACTCAAACTAACAGTAATTGAAGCCAAAGGCAATTTAACCTTTATCTGTTTCTCCTTACGCTGTGATAACCCTATCTCCACAATCTTGCGCACAACCTTCATATCCTCAATCAACTCGGGCTTGCCCGCCGAAGCCTTGGCGAAGGTGGGCCAATCCGCCAAATGCACTGATTCTTCACCAGTAAGATTACGGTAGATTTCTTCTGAAACAAACGGGATGATTGGCGCAAGAAGTTTGGTAAGCGTTACCAGAACGTAGTGCGTTGTTTCGTAAAAAGCATTTTTATCAGCTTCATCGTCAGCACTTGGTCCAACTCTATCACGGCTTCGGCGTATATACCAGGTCGAAAAGTCTGTAATAAATATTTTGAGTGAATCAATTGATCCAACAGTATCATAGCCATCCAAACTCTTTGTGACATCTCCTTGCAATTGTTCAAGCAAACCCAAAATCCACTGATCCAAAACATTTTCACTCGTCATCGTCATTCCGGCTTGTCCGGAATCAGTCCGACTGGTTCTGGAGTCCTCACTTTGTTCGTACCTAGAATGACGTGATTTAGGCTCCCAACCATCGAGATTTGCGTAGGTAATAAAGAAGTTATACGTGTTCCATAAAATTAGCATAGTGGTGCGGACTTGTAACTTGTATTGATCTTCTGAGATTAAGATGTCTTCTCCTCGCATAACTGGCGTACCGAGTAAATATAATCTGAGAGCATCTCCACCATATTTCCCAAGCATCTCAGCCGGATCAGGATAGTTCTTAAAATTCTTACTCATCTTGCGCCCATCAGTTCCCAAAATAACTCCAGTGACACTGACATTTTTGAAAGCTTTTTGTTTGTAAAGAGCAGCACCTATCACGTGGAGTACATAAAACCATGACCTTATTTGGCCGGTATATTCTGAAATATAATCCGGTGGAAAAAAGTCTTCAGGCTTTTCAGTAGCATTAAACGGGAAATGTCGTTCAGCAAATGAAGCAGATCCAGCTTCAATCCATGAATCCAGCACTTCAGGCACCCGAGTTGCGACCCTACCACATTTTTTGCATTTCACTTTTACTTCGTCAATTTCAGGCCGGTGGAGCTCAGTCACTTTTTGTCCTGATGCTTCTTCAAGTTCTGCGATTGATCTGGGG
>JACDET010000010.1:36506-42042 GCA_013816255.1 Candidatus Levyibacteriota bacterium
CAATAGCGGTTGCGTGAGATATTCCAATCAGGTGCGTTTTCAAGGCTCTTAAGGAAGCGGCCGTTCTTGAAATGTTTTGGGTACCAATTCACTTCTTCATTGGTCTTTTTCATAAGTGGCTTAAGATCTTTTACATTAACGTACCAAGCATTGATCGGAGCGTAATATAAACGGGTGTGACACCGCCAGCAAAGTGGGACACTGTGTGTATATTCAACTACTTTGTAGATTAAACCTCTTTTTTCAAGATCTGCATCAACGGCTTTATTGGCTTTGAGATAGTACATGCCACCAAATAATGGAACGTCTTCTTTGACAGTTCCCTCTTCATCAAGGTGGGTTTCGATGTGAAAGCCTTGCTCTTTCATCAGTTTCAAATCTTCCTCACCATATGCTGCAATTGTAACCACACCAGTTCCTTCATCAGCTGTCACGAAATCAGCACCGACAATTTCAAATGCTTTACCAATGAGGCGGTCTTTGAAGTAATCATAATGTGGGACATATGTACGGCCAACCAAATCTACACCTTTGATGTGTTCAAGGATTTCAAATTTGTCTTCCAACATCTTTAATGTCGATTCAGCCAATATATAATTCTCCTCAACCCTTTTATCATTCACCATTCTCCTTTGGCGGACTTTAACATAGGTCAATTCAGGATTAACAGCGAGTGTTGTGGTAACAATCTTATTCCAAGGTGTTGTTGACCAGGCAAGAATGTAGGTATCCCTTTCATCTGGCAAACTGAACTTGTACGTCGTTGCTGGATCTTTCATGTCTTTGTAATTTTCAGCATCCATTGCAACTTCAAAATTGCTTACAGGTGTTGAACAGTGCGGACAATAGAGATTTACTTTGTATCCTTTATAGATATGCCCTTTGTCATACATTTGCTTGAATACCCACATGACAGATTCCATGTAATTACTGTCCCACGTTTTGTATGCATTTTTGAAATCAACCCAACGGCCGATACGGTCAACATACCATTCCCAATCACTAGATACGATATTAACGTAGTGTTTGCATGCATCAATGAACTTTTTGACACCCACTATTTCTTCAATATCTCTTTTGCGGGATATCTCAAGCTCATTTTCTACTTTATTTTCAATTGGCAAACCATGCCCATCCCACCCCCAAACACGGCGGACGCGGTAGCCCTTCATAGTGTAGTAGCGGCCGAAAAGATCTTTTGGGAGACTTGAAAGAAGTGAACCATAATGCGGCATACCAGTCACAAATGGCGGACCATCAAGAAATGTCCAACGCTTATCCTCAGGACGGGAAGTAATAGATTTTTCAAATATCTTATTCTCTTTCCAATACGTGTTGATACTTTCTTCAAGCTTTGGGAAATCTACTTTTGGAGAAACAGGTTTAAACATGAATACAATTGTACTGCAAAGCTGTAGCTAATTCAAGGGAAAGGAGTCTCATACTTATTGAAGAAAACTAATCACTGAGCACTAAATACTAGCACTATTGTGCACACCAGTAGCAGTCATTTGTGCCACCTTGTGATTTACAACTTGCACCTGCACTTCCGCTTTGGGTGTAGCGGGTATTTGATTCTGTTTGTTGGGACTCAGACTTTGGCTGGAAGCAAACAATTGTATCGGCGGCATTTCCGGTTTGCGGATTTGGATTCGTTACGACCGCATTACTCAAATTATTTGAATTGACAAAGGATTGTTTTAACTCACCATCTGTAATCAAAGTAGTAACGCATCCTGTCAAACTACTCAAAGGCACTGATGCAAGTGTTGTTCCACCGGTGTAGCAATTAGCTCCACCATTTGCTGTAGCATTCCATGGTAATGCATTTTTAACTGAATAATAGCGGACATTCGCGCTGACAAATTGCGCAGCGACATTCTTAAGACTCATGTCTTGTGCTTTATTAAGCTGTTCGACGGGATTGATAGTTGCGAGAAGTGCTGCCGCAAGGATTCCTAAGATAATCAAAACAACGAGCAATTCAATGAGGGAAAATCCCTTACTTCTTTTATCTAATACTTTGGGCGGATTTTTTTCCATAAAATAACTCTTCAAATAGATCTTCAGATTTATTACACCACACACCCCAAAATGCTGTCAAGGGGAAGAGCAAGATTTTGATCCTATCGCATTAGGCATCAGTAGTTATCATAGTAATTTGCTATACTCATAGTATGCTTATTAAAACACTTTCCTGGAATATATGGTTTGGACGATACTACCATGACATCATAACGCATCTCAAAAATGCCGACGCTGATATCATCGCACTCCAAGAAGTAATACAGAATCTTGATGGTTCAGATAATGTAGCCGGAAATATTGCCAAAGAGTTAGGATATCACTGGAAGTATGCCCAGACGCAACAAATGGAATATGAAGACAAAATCGTAAGTTGGGGTAATGCAATTTTGAGCAGGCATCATATTCTTGACACAAAAGTGCATGCATTATCTACCGGTGATAGCCGCAGAACTGCACTGCAAGCAACCATTCAGATTGATGAAACCCATCTTAATGTCTTTTCAACACATCTGATGCATACGCACCAAAAGCCATCAGAACTGCAAGAGCAGCAAGCTGAAGCTTTAGTAAAACGTATCCCAAAAGAGAAATCGATTGTTATGGGTGACTTCAATGCGTTACCACAAAGTAACGCGGTAAAATATATGACCGGAGTGTTGCAACAAACTGATACACAACTTGACCCGACGTGGTGCGTGTATATTGATGGCTGTGAAGAATGCAAATTAGATCAACTCATCCACCGACTTGATTATGTCTTCACAACTGGAGATTTCAAAGTCCACTCTTTCCAAACCGATTACTCAAAAGGCTCAGATCATTTACCTATTGCTGCGACACTTGAGATATAGTCCTCTGGTTTGGAAAATTGCTCACGTCCAAAAACGATGAGTCCTACAAAGATGATCAGAAATTGTAATGTCGCGATGATATCAAATTCTGCAGTTTCAGCCATTTCTGTTACCGGGCCAGCAAACAAAAGCCCAAACACCATAAGTCCTGAATAGAGAATCGAATTAAGTACCAAAGTGATCCTCCACCATTTCCATTGATAGCGCTTATAGTGCACGGCAATCATGAGCCAAAAAAGAAGAATGGGCGCGATGATAATGACACCTAAATATGAATCTGAACTACTTGAACTGGCCGTTGTTGTCGTTGTTTCTGATGTCAAAAATGTTGAGAGGAAGAGAAGACCAGTTATGACAGTTGCGTATCCCCAAAGTGCAATCTGAAGCAGATTCCACGAATAAACCTTATTTTTCACTTCTTTGACAGTTACATAAAATTCTCCCTTGGATAATTTATATAACGCGTAATATGCAGGAATGCTGACGATCAAACTGATAAATGTAGAGATTTCTTGATCCTCATCGCTATATGATAAAAATGATAAGTATTCTATATAAGGAGCATCTGGAGCAAAAATGTAGACAAGATAAATAATTGAATATGCAACGTTAAACCACAAAAAGTATTTCCAAAATTGTGGACTCAAAACTGTTTTCCTAAAGAGAAATGCATAAATTCCGACACAAATACCAGCAAGAAGAATTGCGTCAAAAAGCAAAAGACCAATTGATTCCGAAGGATACGATATCTCAAAAGTAACTGCCAAAACAGTGATTGCAACTGAAAGCCAAAAATAAATTTTCCACCAAAGTAAATGCATACCAGCTGAAATTATAGCAGAAAAGTCAGTACTACGAACCATAATATGATCTTATTGTCATTCAAAGTTTTAAAGCATATAATTCGTCCTATGAAAGAATTTAGACCAAGAGCAATTGTTATACATGGTGGGTCCGGAAATGTTGACATGACTGATCCCTATGATGCATATAATTTAAAGACTAAACTGGAAGCTCTCGCCAAGATTGTTCGTAATGGTTGGGAAGAACTCTCAGCAGGCAAAACGTCTCTTGATGTAGTAACCAATACAATTGTGAGGTTAGAAGATGCAGAGCCCTTTAATGCTGGCTATGGATCTTCTATTGGAATTGATGCAAAAGGAAAACCTTTAGTAGCACTGGATGCCAGCATCATGATCAAAGAAGGAGACATTTACCGCTTTGGCGGTGTCACAGGTATTACCAATATGCAAAACCCTATTCTTGTGGCAAGAGCTGTTCTGGATCAACAACCAAATATTTTACATGGTGAAGGTGCCAATGACCTAGCCGCAAAAATTGCCAAACAATACAAAAAACCGATCTTGGACAATAAAGATTTAATGACGGAGTTCAAATGGCATAAGTTTCAAGAGTTTCAAGAGCAACAAAAAGAAAGCACTGAAGGAGGGACCGTAGGAGTTGTCGTTTTTGATGGAACAAGATTGGTTGCCGGGACGTCGACAGGTGGTATAACAGGGAAACTTCATGGACGCACAGGAGATTCATGCATCCCTGGTGCTGGAACTTTCGCGGATACTATTGGTGGCGCTTCGGCAACAGGTTTTGGTGAGGCGATTATGATCTATGGTTCAACAAGAAAAGCTATTGAACTGCTGAAAGAAGGCTTAACGCCACAAGAAGCAGCTGATGCAGTCGCAGCAGAATTACGTGATTCATATAACGGTAATGGAGGAATTATTATTGCAAATAATGAGGGTGAAATAGGAGTAGCAACAAATACAAATCATATGCCAAACGCATATATGACAAACAACATGTCTGATCCAGTGGTAAGGGCCAAGTAAGTGGCTATATTATTTCAGAAAGTAATTGTGCACTCTGTACATAATTAGTATTTATCTCTCCATGATCCTCAAGCGTCCAGACTGCTGATAACATCGCTTGGGCGAATGTCCAGTTAAGGACTTTCTCTTTATCGAAATGCAATTTTTCTGATAACAAATCTATCCTTCTTGTTACCCTTTCTTTTCTATGTGTTTCATTTGCTAAGTCATAAAAAGGATTTCTGAGAAATGCAGCTGTTTCGTATTCGCGTGGGCCGATAACACCTTTTGGATCAATAGCTAGCCAACCTCTTTGGGACGAAAGAATATTATCATTATGGAGATCACCGTGGAGTAAATATTGTTGTTCAGTAGTGGCTGTATATTCTTTAAATATACTCTCAGCTCTATGCAATAGCCCTTCAGCAAATGGTCCTGAACTTCCGTTATGTTTTTCCCGCACCCGTTGGAAGGCTTCACCCAATTGTGCAACTGTTTGGAAATGTGCAGTATCACCAATTGGCCATGCAATTTCTTGTATCACAGTAGCAACGGCCGACATCACTCGATCATCATCATCATCAGCCTTTAAAGAAATACCTGGTTCCACCCGCTCAAGAAGCATAGCTGCATTATTCCAATCAACTTCCAAAAGCCTCACCATCCCTCGCCCATCCAACATCTGCAGCACTTTCGCTTCATGCAAAAACACCAAATCCCCAGGAAACCCAATCTTCAAAACAACCCCACTCCCATCAATCTTCACCGCCGGCGCCACATAATTATAACTCAGCACAAAAGGCTCCCCAACCCGCATCCCCCATTTCTCTT
>JACDET010000045.1 GCA_013816255.1 Candidatus Levyibacteriota bacterium
CGTGTACTCAATCCAGCAATCAACATTCCTATTGTATCAATCGCGACAACATTACCTGGAGCGTCACCTGATGATATCGAATCGTTAGTAACAGTACCAATCGAAGATAGTGTTAATGCATTACCAGATATAAAGACTGTGACATCATCCTCACAAGATTCTGTCTCAATAGTCAGTATTGAATTTGAAGCGGGGATTGACCCTGATAAAGCAAAGACTGATGTTCAGTCAGCAGTTGATAGCGTCACAGACCTACCGGAAAATGCTGAAACACCGCTTGTACAAAAGCTGGATTTTGAAAATGAACCAATTTGGACATTTACACTCAGTACAATGTCGGATAACGCGAGCTTAGTACGCTTTGGCAAATTGTTGCGTGACAGACTCGAAAATGCACCCACGATTGATAGGGTTGAGACTACTGGACTTGATGATGAAGAGATCCAAGTACTTATTAGTCCTGAAAAACTTACAGCATTTGGACTTGATCCGTTGACAATTTCTCAATCTATTCGAGCGGGTACTGGTTCTTTTCCTGCAGGATCAATATCGACTGGGACATCATCATTTGTACTGAGTATCGATCCGACAGTTACAACGATAGAAGAGCTGCGGGACATAAAAATTACAGTTGGAACAAACACTGTTTCTCTTGCAGATATAGCGACAATTCAACAACGGACTAAGCCGGATGCATCGACATCCTATATTGCGACACAGACGCAAGCACCCCGTGAAACCATTCGCTTCGATATATATAAAACGAGCTCTGCAAATATTACTGACGCAGTTAAAGCAGCCAACGAAATAACTGATGATGTAACAGCAGAATATCAAAATACATTTACAATTTCATCAATTCTCAATAGCGGTGAAGAAGTCGATGAACAATATTATGAACTTCTGCGTGATTTACTTATAACTGTTTCTCTTGTATTTTTGACACTTTTTCTCTTTCTCGGTTTGCGTCAAGCGATTATCGCATCACTCGCAATCCCGTTAACATTTCTTATCACATTTACCGTTATGAGCGCGACTGATATATCGTTAAGTTTCATCGCATTCTTTTCTCTTTTGTTATCTCTTGGACTTTTGGTTGACGATACGATTGTTGTCATATCAGCACTTACAGCATATTACCGGACTGGCAAATTCACACCACTTGAAGCGGGTCTTTTGGTATGGCGCGATTTTAGAACTGCAATTATTACGACAACACTGACAACCGTATGGGCGTTTGTACCACTGCTATTATCTACGGGTATTATCGGAGAGTTCATACGACCAATTCCAATTGTTGTATCAACGACATTACTTGCTTCCCTTGGAGTAGCACTCTTTATCACGTTGCCATTCTTTATTATTTTATTAAATTCCAAAGTTCCATACCGGGTTACATTATTATTTAGAGTTCTTGGTGTGGCATTAATTCTCACATTATTCGTAACAATTATGCCACAAGGTCCTCTCTATGTTTTTGCATTAATTCTTTTCTGCATAAATATAATTATCTATTTTTACGTACGGTATTCACTGTATATGCGGTCACGAGCTCGCATTGCAGGAAACGAAAGAGTAAAGAGCGAAAGTAAGTTTTCAGGTTATATTAATAACGGTGTCATCAACTTTGATGGTGTCGAAAGAAGATATAGAGCAATCATTGATGCAATTCTTTCCAAACCAATCAATAGAAGAAAAACAGTTATAGCAGTTGTACTCTTTTCAATCTTTTCATATCTGCTTGTACCATTAGGTTTGGTTAAAAGTGAATTCTTCCCGAAAAGTGATCAGGAATATATTTATCTTTCTCTCGAACTTCCATCCGGTAGCAATATTGAAAGAACAAAGACAGAGATGCTTACGATTCTTGAAGACACTCGTAGACTTGAAAACACAAAATTTGTTACAGGATCTCTACGGTTAAGCATCGATCCAAGTAGTGGCTTTGCCGGTTCAGGTGACAATACGGCACTGATAACGCTTCTCCTCCCTCCAGAAGGCGCACGAGATATCTCTTCAATTGCATTATCAGAACAACTCAGGAAGAAATATAGTCAGTACCAAAATGGGAAGGTATCAATTGTCGAAATTAGTGATGGCCCACCTGCAGGAAGTGATTTGCAGATAAAACTTACAGGAGAAGATCTCGCTGTTCTTGACGCAAATGCTGACAAAATACAGCAGTATCTTGCGGGTCAAAGTGGTGTAACAAATATTTCAAAATCGATAAAAGCAGGAACAAGTAAAGTTGTCTTTATACCGGATAATCAAAAGATGCTTGCCGCTGGAGTAACACAAGAGCAAATGGGATTATGGCTGAGAACGTACGCGAGTGGATTTACATTACAAGAAGATGCCAAACTCCAATCTGGAACAGATGATAGTCAAGATATCGTTCTGAGAACAGCATCCGTACCACAGACTGCGGCAGATATTGCGACAATTTCAGTAACAACACAAACAGGATCTGTTCCTCTTATATCTCTTGGGAGATTCGAGTTGCGGCCAAACCCGACACTCATTACAAGAGAAGAAGGTAAAAGAACACTTTCTGTAACAGCCAGTACAACACAAGGCGCATCTGCAACTGAATTAAATACAGAATTGGAATCGTTTGCAGACACGTTAAATCTTCCTGAAGGTTATGCATGGGCAACAGGCGGACTTAACGAAGAAAATGACAGATCTGTTCAAGCGATACTTATGGCAATGCTTTTATCATTCTTACTTATCATCATTACAATGGTTCTGCAATTCTCATCCTTCCGTAAGGCTTTCATCGTTATGCTTGTTATTCCACTTTCTATTTCGGGAGTCTTTATTGTCTTTGCCATGACCAATACACCACTCTCGTTCCCAGCGCTTATTGGTATTTTGGCACTCTTTGGAATTGTGGTAAAAAACTCAATCTTAATTGTCGATAAAATTAATCAAAATTTAAAACAAGATATGTACTTAAAAGAAGCAGTTGTCGATGCAGCTGGGAGTAGGTTAGAACCAATTACCTTAACCTCTTTCGCAACTATCGTAGGGCTCATACCAATTACACTGTCCGACCCATTATGGAGAGGACTTGGTGGAGCTATTATGTCAGGACTCTTTTTTTCAGGAACAATGATGCTATTTTTTATTCCTGTTGTCTATTACATATTTTTTCAGAATTCTGAGGGAAAAGAAGAGTTAGTGAAAAATAAATAAAACTAATTATTATCAAAACTAACTACTAATTAGTTGGAACGTATTTTTCTATCTTTGTTAATAACTCATTCATCTCAAATGGTTTCGCAATAAAATCATTTGCTCCCGCTTCACGTGAACTTCTTTCAATATCACGGCTTGCTGAGATAAGAATTACCGGTATATCGCGAGTCTCTTTCAAACCTTTTAATTTTTTACAAATATCCCGTCCATCAATTCCTGACATCCATATATCAAGTAATAATAATTTGGGTTTTTTTTGCCGAAGTATTTTTATAACAGCTCCGTCATCAATCGTGTCGACATCATAATCACAAAATTCTAACATCATTTTGATTGCATCAAGAATAGCGGGGTCATCATCTGCAACTAATATTTTCGTCTTCATATCGTCTAACATATACTTCTGTTTCCTCAACTATTACAAGTTTAAACCAGATTTATAAGAAGTATGTAAATAAACGTAAGAATTAGATAAGTTTGAGCTTAAGTAGATCAAATAGTCTATTATATAGTCTTGTATTTCTGTTAAAATAGCTCAAGTAGCATAAACTATATTTATGGAAGAAAAAGATATTTTAGACGGCGTTCATCTCCGATATGTTTCTGATAAAAAACCCGGTATTACGAGAAAAGCTCGTGGGAAATCATTTATATATTATGATAAGCATGGTGTAAAGGTCACTGATGAAAAAATTATTGACCGCATAAATATATTAGTAATTCCTCCTGCTTGGAAAAAGGTTTGGGTCTGTCAATATAAAAATGGTCATATGCAGGCAACAGGAATGGATAACAAAGGCCGCAAACAGTACCGCTATCATCAACTGTGGAATGAATTAAAACAACAAAAAAAGTTCAGTCATGTATTGGACTTTGCAGAGTCACTTCCCAAAATCCGTGAACAAAGAGAAAAAGATTTACAGTTACAAGGCTTACCAAAAGAAAAAGTTGTCGCAACCGTTGTGTGGCTTCTAGAGAATACAATGATTCGTGTTGGCAATGATGAATATAAAGAAGAGAATAATTCATATGGGTTAACAACAATAGCGAACAAACATGCAAAAGTCGATAAAAGCACCATTACATTTTCATTTGTTGGTAAAAGTGGTGTCAAACATAAAGTTAATATCTCACATAGAAAAATTGCGAACATCGTCCGACGGTGTCAAGATTTACCAGGACAGGATCTTTTTGCTTATGAAGGAGCAGACGGAAAAGCATATGACATTACATCGTACGATATAAATGAATACCTTAAACAGATTACTGGTCAAGATATAACAGCCAAAGATTTTAGGACATGGGGAGGTACTGTCGCAGCAGCTGGACTTTTAGACGAGGCAGGTATTCCTGAGAAGATTACTGAATCTAAAAAAAATATTGTAACTACCGTAAAGAGTGTTGCTGAGCATTTGCGTAATAGACCTGCAACGTGTAAAAAATATTATATTCATCCAACGATCTTTGAGGCATATACAAATGGGTATGTCGTTTCAAATATACGAGAAAAGTTACAAGGCGACAATTTCAAAAAAATCGATGGACTTGCTGAATCAGAAAATGATGTCGTGTGTCTTCTGAAAATAATGTTGCGGGAAGGGGAGCGCAATCTTCATGCAAAAATTTGATTATACAAAAGATTTTAAAAATATTAATTTCCGAGAGAGTCCGCATCTGTATCAAGTAGGGAAAGGTGAGCAAGGTGTCCTCTTAGTTGAGCCCTACAAATCAGAAATTGTAAAACATTGGCGCTTTCGTACACCAGAAATTGCCAAAGAGTCTTCAGAAAAAATTTACCAAATGTTTCTCGATTATAAAAAGCAAAACGATTTTGTTGGCATGGACATGACACGCAAATTCTTGCAAATGGGCTACACACGAGCCAGAAGATACGCAAATCATGCATCAGGGAAAAAGTACAAAGAGAATCCACAAAATAAAGCAACGGAACGAGATAAACAAGCAGCAAGAAAAGATATATTACCCCAAGACACTACCTGGCAAACCAACGAAAAAGCCCAATCCGCAAAAATTTTCTACGGAAAGTATCTAGTAGCAAGAGAGGATGAAGAATACAAAGAAAAAAAGAAATTACATCAACAAAAGTACGGGTGATTTTAAAAAAGAAGACTATTTCTTTCCACTCTTTTTACCCTTTGAGGGTGAAGCTTTTTTAGCTCCAGGTATTGTAGCTCCAGTCAACGCAGCAACTTTTGCTGGATCAGCTTTCCATTCAGCTCGTGACTTCATGAAGAAGTAGTAAATGATGAGTATCGTTGCAAGCGGTGTAAACCATTCTGGGATATGAAAGCCAAAACTATCTGTCAACATAACACATCCTAAGAAAAAAACAGAATACATAGCGCCATTTTTGAGGTAAATATAGCGTTTAATTTGTTCGATACCTCTGACTGTCGCCTCCCGAACGACATACGCTCCGATACCGTTTCCAATCAAAATCAATGGTATAGATAACGTAAACGCGAATGCTCCCAACACACCGTCAATAGAGAAGGTCGCGTCAATTGCTTCAAGATAAAAAATCTTACTCAAGTCGGATCTTCCGGTATCATTGAGGAGTTCAGCTTCGGCTTTTTCAGCATTTTCTTTAAACCCATGTGTAATAAAGAATGCAGTTGAACCAATAACTGCACTAAATGCCATAACAGGATCAATCTTGAGTGCAAACCATACAATAGCTGCAAGCATTATTGAAACAACCGCATAAAACCAGACACCTAACTTTGCAAAAGTTCGCTCTCCACGCAAACCGAAGTGTTTTGGTTCAAGGAATAACCAATGGAAAAAGAGAAAAAGAAGGAATGTACCACCACCAGCCAAAAGAATTGGTGCTGATTTTTCAACAGATTCTTGTACTGCTGGATCCGCGCTAAATGCCGCAGTGATTGCACCAATTGGTCCCAAACCAGGATTGACTGCCCAAATAATCGCGAATGGTAAAAGTCCGCGCATAGCAAAAACAGCAACGAATAAACCCCAGGTAAGAAACCATCGTTTAGCTCGATCGCTCATAGTCGCGAGGACCTGAGCATTGATAACTGCATTGTCAATACTACTGACAGTTTCGAAAAGAACCAAACCAATGATGATTAAAATTGCCGAAAGAATATCCATAACCGCTATTATACAATAATTTACATCAGCTTGCCAGGAAGATGAATGAAATACGCAATTGTTACGTTATTATTTGATTAAAATTTATTTCCTTCGCTGTTTCGCAGACTTACTTGTTTTGAACTGACTGGCATAGTGTCTATAACCTGTAATAGAAGCTATTATTGTGAATCCCGCCCATAGAGATTCTTCCACTTGCCTTTCTCCATTTGAAGATAAAACAGAGATTATAATTATGCTACTAAAAGTACAAAGTAAAATGGTTACAATTTTTACAACTTTCCTTTTATCACCTGTCCTACTGAGGAAAAAATTAGGGTTATCTGCATTACCGCCGAGTATATTGAGAAGCCACCAAATAAGAACTGCAGAAATACCAATCAAAAATATATTTTCTGGATAATACCAATGAGCTACAAAATCATTCATTACTCTTAATAGTGGATTACATAGAAGAGTAAGTCAAGAAGCACGAGAAAAACCAATATCAAGAACTAACATCCGGTGTTATCTGGCTTCGTACATCGGGATAAGAGATAACAATTCAGCAATATAGCAATAAAACAATGTAATAATTCTTTAAATCAATTTGAAATTTGAACCTAAAAGTGTTATATTATATATATGAATAGTGTCTTAAAAACCTTTTTACTGCTTGGAATACTCAGTGTTATTGTCATTACCATGGGACGAATTTTTGGTGGGACGACAGGTATGTATATGGCCTTTGGATTTGCGCTTCTTTTGAATGGCGGCATGTACTTCTTCTCAGAAAAACTTGCTCTCAAGATGAGTCGCGCGGTGCCAATGGATAAGAGTAAATATCCAGAACTTTATCAAATGGTTGAAGAACTAGCCCGCAAAATGAAAATCCCAATGCCAAAACTTTATATCACACCTGATAAACAAGCAAATGCTTTCGCAACAGGCCGAGGACCGGGACATGCATCTATTGCGGTTACAGAGGGAATACTGCAAGTATTGAGTAAAAATGAATTGCGTGGAGTCCTAGCGCATGAACTAGCACATGTGAAGAATCGCGACGTTCTTATTGCAACCATTGCAGCAGTGCTTGCAAGTGTCATCTCTTTTCTTGCCAACATGAGTCTTTTCAGTGGGGGACAGAGTGGTGATGAAGAAGGAGCAAATCCACTCGTCATGATCGGAGCAGCACTTCTTATACCAATTGCTGCATCTCTCATCCAAATGGCAATTTCCCGTCAACGTGAATTTGGAGCAGATTATACAGGTGCCAAAACAATCGGTAGCGGTCAAGAACTGGCCAAAGCGCTTGTGGCCATCCATGATACAGCACGCCGTCATCCAAAAGAATCAAACCCTGCACTTTCATCACTGTACATTGGTGACCCAACAGGCGGTCTCGGTGGAAAGATGATGAAATTACTTTCAACCCATCCACCGGTTGAAGAAAGAGTAAAGAGACTACAGGCAATACAATAAATTGTTACATTGCTAAATTGTGCTTTGCTTTATATTTAACTAAACTCTAAATCCCAATCTAACCCCAGACCCTAACCCCTAGACCCTAACCCCTAGACCCTGCTATACTATTCCTAATGGAACTCATCGAAACACTCCTTCATTTTGACGAATACCTTGCAACGTTCATTGAGGCCTTTGGCCCGTGGATTTATGTCCTCCTTTTTGGGATTATTTTTGCCGAAACAGGATTTGTCGTTACACCTTTTTTACCGGGCGATTCGCTTCTTTTTGTGGTTGGCACGCTTGCAGCTACTGGCTATCTTAACTTCTGGATTACGTATTTCACACTTCTTGTTGCAGCAATTCTCGGAGACACAGTCAACTATTGGATAGGACACCATACAGGCCATAAAGTCTTCAGTAAAGAAAATTCCAAAATCTTCAATAAACAACATCTTGAAACAACCCGTAAGTTCTTTGAGAAACACGGTGGAAAGACAATTATTCTTGCTCGGTTTCTTCCAATTGTCCGCACATTCGCGCCTTTCGTTGCCGGCATGGGCAGTATGAATTACCGAACGTTTCTCTATTACAATGTCGTCGGAGGGTTTATATGGGTCACATCACTCATGACAGCTGGTTATTTCTTGGGATCGCTACCGATAGTCAAAGATAACTTTGAAACAGCTATCTTTGCAATCATCTTCCTTTCACTCATCCCGCCAATCCTTGAATTCTTAAAATCCCGTAAAGAGTCTCAAAAGCGCAAACACGCTGAGAAAGAGGCTACTTACGCAGAAATTCAAAAGACATTCAAAGAAGAAGATTTGAAATAATATTTCTTGTATTCCCCTTACACGTCTCATCCGACCACAAACCTTTTTTCAATTCCTGTGCTTCTATTTGTGCCCTTTTAAAATCACTTTGATATCGATACGGCAAATCATAGGTGTATTCGTACGCGTATCCCTCAGCGATCATTTGCTTATTAAAGCTTGTCCCGTCTGTAAGCCAAATGTACCGCAGGAGCCGGCCATATTTATCTGTATTTCCTTGGCTAGGATCTGACTCAAGAAAAACAATCTTGTCTGTCAATACTTCTTTTGCCCTGTTCGAAGCTTCTTTTCCAAAACACTCAACTTCACGTCTTGGATCAACTGTTTCAGGAGTATTTATTCCGATAAGCCTAATCGTTTTGCTCTCCCCATCAATGGAAACTCTAATGGTATCTCCATCAACAACCTTGGTTACTGTCGCAGATACACTTGCTACTGTACTCGTTGCGTCCCCTAGTATAGATGTAGGTTTCACAACATTTGGTGGAGTTTGCGGTGGGGGTTGCTGAGGAAGAAGTTGCGGTTGTGTGGTAATTACTTGATATGCTCCGATAATAAAGACAATTAGTGCAATTAAATTCCTAATATCTTTTTTTTTCATACTAGATAAAAATATATCACATTCATTCAATGCGGGCAAACACAATAAATATATTCTTCGAGCGCAGTCGAGAAGCGCTTCTAATTCTCGACTGCGCTCGAACAATAATAATATTCTATCTCTTGCAATCAATGGATGAGATTAGAGATAATACAGATATAAACGAAGGGAGGTGAGAATATATGACAAAAAAATCAGCAACTGATTTGGTAGGAACAATTGAACCATTTTTTGCCAAAGCACCGGCTTTGCCAGCTAACGCAAAAGATATGCTTGTCAAAATTATGCCTTGGATCGCACTTATTTTTGGTATCCTTGGCGTACTTGGTGCAATATCAGGACTTGGATTACTGACAGCTACATCACCATTGGCAGTTATGGGAGGAGTTGAAACTGTATCAGCATATGGTACAGGATTCTTAGCATCTCTCATTTGGCTTATCTCTTCAGTACTTATGCTTATGGCATATCCTGGTTTGAAAGCAAGACAATATAAAGGATGGAACCTGATGTTCTATAGTGAAGTTGTAAGTTTGGTTGGAGCAATTGTTTCAATCACTTCAATTATCGGAGGAATTATCGGAGCACTTATCGGATTTTATCTATTATTCCAGATTAAATCACATTATAAATAATGTCGAAATAACCTTTACTACGGACCCGGGTGAATACGTTTGTAAAGGTTATTTTCGTTTTTACCCCACTTTTTAGCATCTATTCTCCAAGTAAGGTATAATAGGGTCATGTTAATTGATAATGTCACACTTATAGTCAAAGCAGGAAACGGTGGGAACGGGAAAATGTCGTTTCACCGCAACCGCGGCGGGCCTGATGGAGGCAATGGTGGAAATGGTGGAAACATCTATTTTCAGGGGAGTAACAATGTTAACGATCTACACGTATTTCGATTCAAAAAGAGTTTGAAAGCAGAAACAGGTATCTCCGGCGGTAAGAATAATATTTTCGGAAAGACTGCACCAGATATGATAATTTATGTTCCGCTTGGTACCCGAATTACTGAAGTAGACACAGGAAGAATCTATGAATTAACAGATGTAAAGACACCAGTTCTTTTGGTAATCGGAGGTAAAGGTGGGCGGGGCAACACTGAATTTAAATCAGCAACCAATCAAGCACCACGATATGCTGAAAGTGGAACTGAAGGCCAGCAAAAAACACTTTTTCTCGAACTCCGCCTCATTGCTGACATTGGACTAATCGGTTTGCCAAACGCCGGCAAAAGCAGTTTACTTGCGATGCTCACCCATGCCACGCCCAAGATCGGTGCATATCCCTTCACGACACTCGAACCGAACATCGGTATGTTTGACACCTATACATTAGCTGATATCCCAGGACTCATTGAGGGTGCATCAAGTGGTAAAGGCTTGGGTGTACAATTTCTCAAACATATTGAGAAAACAAAATTATTACTGCATTGTATCGATGTCACTGATCCAGATCCAAAAAAGACCTATGACATTGTTAGAAAAGAATTAGGCCAGCATAATCCTGAACTCTTGGAAAAACCAGAGATAATTCTCTTAACCAAAACCGATCTCGCTGAAGAGGCACAAGTTACAAAAGTTGCAAAAATGTTTAAGAAAATAAAGAAAGAAGTCCTGACCTGCTCAGTCTATAAAGAAGAAAGTCTATCAGATCTAAAAACATACCTCGCCAAATACGTTACGCCAAACAAAGTCGAAGTACCAACAGAAACCCGAAAAATACGAGACTTCAAATCCGGCATCAAAGGCTAGTAATTAAATTCATAAACTTATATCTCACATATATTCGGCAACTTTGCACACAACACTCAGAATAAGTATTAATTTGTTTTTGCACTTGAAACAAAGGGCGTGAAGAAATTGCGGAGAGAGCGACCAGGGGGAATCCCGCGA
>JACDET010000011.1 GCA_013816255.1 Candidatus Levyibacteriota bacterium
GGATATACGTTATTGTTTCAGCTAATTGCTTTTCAAACTTTTTGATTTCATTATCGTTGAGTGGGAGACTGGCTAACTTTGCTGTGTGTTTTACGTCAAGTTTCATAATTAATGATTGGAGATCCTGAAATGAATTCAGGATGACAATGGTTGTTATTATACCCTAATTCCTAGCCTCTGTGCAATTGCGGACTTGGCTTTTTCTTCAAGAGAATCATCAAGCGTTGCGAGGTGTATCTTCTTTTTATATTTTACTTCTAATGCTTTTTGGATAAGATAGTCCGCAATAATAGGATTTTTTGGGAGAAGGGGACCGTGGAGATAGCAGCCAATGGCATTTTTATATATGACCCCTTCAGTCAAATCAATCCCATTATTCCCAAAGCCTTTGAGTACTTTTGCAAACGCTTTGGCGTTCTTTCCAAGAAAAGTCCGGCCACCGTGATTCTCAAAACCAACAATAATATTGTTCGAGCGAAGTCGAGAACTTCTCGATTCGTCGCCTTGCTCCTCACTCGAAGAATAACCTTGCGCAACCAAGTTACCAATCAGTCTGTCATCTTTTGGTCCCGGATGTTTAGTGTGCATGTCGAAGATGCCAAGTCCTTCGATTCTTCGGCCTTCAGCCGTTTCATAATACTTTCCCATAAGTTGCGGGGCCCCGCAAACGAAGAGCGCTGGAACATCTTCTTCAATTAAATCCTGAATAATTTTCTTTTTAGAACGCAGATTTTCCATGACAATTTCTTGCTCCCGGTCCTGTGCACCGCCACCAAAAAGCAAGTCAATTGACTGAAGTTCTTTGTCACTGGTTGACTGATCAATCGGTAAAATCTCAACTTTGATCCCACGCCATTCACAACGTTTTTGCAGTACCATTACATTGCCCTTATCCCCATATGTACTCATAAGTTGGGGGTAGAGCCAGCCTATTTTTAACGAATAATTAATTTTCATCGTTACTCCGTTTCTTATAGTCCTCCTGGATATGTTTGGGAAGTTTATGAATCAAGTTCGCTTCAGTGATTTTCTTTCGGGACATTTCTTCAAGTTCGTCTCGCAAATCTTTGATAAATGGTTCAAATTGATGAAACTGCATTTTATAACCACCATGAAAGTCAAAGTCGTTTTGATCCCATTTTTCAGGTCCGAAAATATTGTGCTGGAGAGGTGCTTCAAATTTATCAATTGCTTGAGCAACTTTTGATTCATCAGTTTCCCTTGCCTCATATTCTTCTATGAGTGCTAAAAATTCATTTCTAGTGTTCTCAGGAAGTGGTGTAAATAATTCATCAATCGCAGCTTTTTCTCTCTCTTGTTTTCCTACTCTAGCTTTCGTATCAAATGCTGGGATGTCACCTGTAATTGCTTCAGCCAAATCATGAAGTATGAGCATTTTCAGAACTTTCAGTTGATCAACTTTAAGACTAATATGCTCGAATAATGTCATTGCAATCAGGCAAAGCATCCACGAATGTTCAGCAGAACTTTCCGTTCGGTCAGTATTGCTTGTATACGAATGCCTAATAATTGTTTTGAGCTTTTCGGCACCAATATAAAAGGCAAATAAGTTGGCTATAAGTTCTTTATTTTTCATTATCTTGTAAAAATTTTTCGAGCTTCATTAACGCTTTTTTCCTCATAGATGTTTTGCCTTGATCTTCGAGATTCATTTGCCCCCATGTTATATGATAACCTTCTGGGATAAAGATCGGTGTCCATCCAAAATCGTTTGTTCCCATTGGCTGCTCGGCTATTGTTCCTTTTGCTTCGCCATAAAAAAGATGTAATTCTTTACCATCGTATAAGCCGTAGGTTACTGACGCTGTAGCACTTTTGTCCTTGTATGTATGAAGTAAACGACATAAGCCCTCATTTCCAATCTCTTCAAGAAACCATTTGACCAATGGACCTGGCAATTTGCCCAATGCATGAAAGGTGAGTGATACATCTTCGATTAGAACAGGCTTCTTAATGATTCTAAACGCTTCTTTGGCTTTATGTTCAACAATTGTATTTACATCTAGAGACTGAATTTCAGATAAATCTAATTCAACGTGCGTGACTGGAACGTTACAATACTTGTAAAAAGATTGCAGTTTATGTTTATTACCAGTTATAAATGTTAGCTCTGTCATAATATTTTCTTTCCTGTAAGAATTTTTCTTGCGTCAAGCATAGCAGAGTAGGTTGGGAGGATAAAGAACGTCGCGTCTTTTTCTGTAAGCGTTATGCCGGTATTTATAGCTTCATCTAAATTCTCAAATGTCTTTATGTTCTTATAATTTTCGTATTTTATCCGTAAAGCCATATCATAGACTCTGTCACCGGCTACCAAGATATGTTTGAACTTTTCAATTCCCGAAAGATCGGTATCCCAAATCCATGAAACGTCCTTTCCGTCTGGGATCCTATCATTGAGAACGATAAGCAGGGTTGATGCATGTAACTCTTTAATCGTCGCAAATGATTGATTAAAACTCGTCGGGTTTTTTGATAAAAAGAGTTGTACGTTTTTATTTCGATATCTAATTACTTCTTGTCTACCAAAAACTGGTGTGAACCCTTTAAAGGCACCTGCAATAGCTTTTTCTTTCATACCTATTTCCCGAAGAACCAAGATTGCCGCATGCGTATTATATTTATTGTACATGCCTGAAAGTGGATACTCAAAGAAGCTATCTTGATCAATCTTCGGACGCTTCAGTCCACATGATGTACATTCCCATTTCCCGAGGTGTGAGAAGAATATCGTATCGAAAACTAATTGTGTACCGCAATTTGGACAAGAGGTTGCATCAGCTGCTTGCTGAACTATGTTTGAATGTTTGTTATCTAATCCAAAATAAAGATTATTCTGAACCGCATCACCCGCATCCCGACCTTCTCCCAAACCTAAATATGCAATTTGCGGATCATCAGCATTGAGTATGAGCGTTGTTGAGCTCGGTAATAGTGAAAGTGCTTCTTTCCATTTTTTGACAATCGTATTGATTTCGCCATATCGATCTAACTGATCACGGAACAAGTTTAATAGTATTAGGTAGTCAGGTGTGACTTGCTTGAGAACTTGTGGTAAAGCATTCTCATCAACTTCAAATATAGCGAACTCCTGTGTCAGTTTGCCTGAATGATTGGTATTGAGTATCAATGTTGAGGCAACACCATTGAGGAGGTTTGCTCCTGAATCGTTTTGTAATACTTTGTAGCCATTCTTTGTGAGTGCTGTCGCGATCAGTGATGACGTAGTCGTTTTACCATTGGTTCCGGCAACAATAATAACTTTCATCTTGGAATCTTTGAGGAATTCTTTGATAAAATTCTTGTTGCCTTTGAGTGCAATATGTCCAGGCCATGTTGAGCCATTACCTCGGTTTAGCTTTTTACTTATTTGTGAAATTGTTTTACCTACTTGAATAAGGATTGGATTTACCATTACAGATTATTATATAGTATTGTCATTCCTGCGTAGGCAGGAATCTATTTTTCATGAATTACATTGATCGAAGTATTTTTATCCGCTCTTGCGCAGATGGGTGCGTACTGAACAGACCAGAAAGCCAGCCTGCAAATCCTTTGCCTTTGAATGGATTCACGATAAAAAGGTGAGCTGTGGCATTGGTGGCTGTTTTTAATGGTCTTGGATCAGATGAAATCTTTTCCAAAGCACTAGCCAAACCTTCAGGATATCTCGTCAATAGCGCACCAGATGCGTCAGCAAGAAATTCTCTTTTTCGGGAAATAGCAAGCTGAATAAGGCTTGCGACAATTGGGGCAAGGATAGCAAGTGCGATCGCTACCACAAAAAATATAAGTTGGGCGCGGGCATCTCTATCACGGTTCCCGAGACCGTTCCAAAAAACATGCCGTAGAAATATATCTGTGATCAATGCAATAAAGCCTACAAGGACAGCTGTAATTGCAAGCAGTCTTGTATCGTAGTTTCTGACGTGGGAAAGTTCATGTGCCAAAACTCCTTCAAGTTCTGATTTGTTGAGACGTTCTAAGATGCCAGTGGTTACGGCTACTGCTGCATGTTTTGGATCTCGTCCAGTTGCAAATGCGTTGGGGGATGGGTCTTCCATGATATACACTTTAGGCATTGGGACACCTCCTGCAATTGATAAATTCTCTACAATATGAAAAAGTTGGGGATGGTCTTTCACTTCAATTTGTTTTGCTCCTGACGCAGCCAAAACCATTTTGTCAGAGTAGTAATAACTAAAGAAGCTATACACGATTGAAAAAATAAAAATGACCACACCAAGTCCCGGCCCGTATCCAGTGGCACGTCCTATGACATACGCCACGGTTCCTGCAAAAATAATGAAGAGAAAGAGGATTAGGTAACTCTTCCAGATGTTGGCTGAAATGGCTGAATAAATATTCATAAATTAAATTTGAAGCACGAAATTTGAAATATGTTCAGAATACTCAGAGAACTCTGAAGATCGGAAAATCAGACTTTCTGAGATTCAGACTTTCAGATACGCTGAGTATTCTGAGTTTCCCGAAATATTTCGATATTCGGATTTGCATTAAAATTCAACCTTGACCGGTTTTTTATCTGCTTCATCAGCGGCGAAAAATTCTGCTTCTTTGAAGTGGAACATGTTCGCGATAATTGAATTCGGGAAAAGCTGTATCTTTGTATTGTAATCAAGAACATTACTGTTCATAAATTGTCTTGAGTACGCTACTTTATTTTCAGTATCAGAAAGTTCTTCCTGAAGACTTTGAAAATTTTGGCTTGCTTTCAAATCGGGATATGCTTCAGATACTGCAAAAAGTGATTTCAACGTATCAGAGAGCATATTGTTTGCTGCAGCCTTTTCTTGTACTGAGCCAGCTTGCATCAGGTCGGCGCGTGCTCTCGTAACGTTTTCGAGAACTCCTTTTTCGTGTTTGGCGTACCCTTTTACTGTCTCAACCAAATTTGGAATAAGATCAGTTCGTCGTTTTAATTGCACATCGATCTGTGATAATGCTTCAGCAATTCGCATTCTTGCGGCAACAAGCGTATTGTACACAAACCATGCGTAGACAAGAAAAGCTACAATGACACCGATAATTATAATTGTTGCATTCATATGTTAATCACCTCCCTTCGCCCCGCGTAGCTTTAGCATAGTGGGGTTTAATTCCTTAATCATTTTTCAAACCAATCTTTAAGTTCATTATAAGGTAATGCGTTGAGAATGTCATTAGGCGTCGCCCAGCCACGTCTAGCGACACTGACACCATATTCCATAAGATCCATTTGATTTATGGCATGACTATCTGTGTCAATAAAAAGTTTGATACCTTTTTTAATTGCTTCCCGCACAATGATGTCAGGCAAATCTAATCTTTGTGGTGCAGCATTAATCTCAAGCGCTTTATTATGTTTCAAGCAATAATCAAAAATCTGATCCCAATGTAATTCATATGCTGGACGTTGGTTCAATAGTCTTCCAGTCGGATGCGCAAGTATCTTCGCCTTGGGATGAGAAAGACCTTTGAGCACGCGCTGCGTCATTGCATCACTATCCATATCAAAAGCACTGTGCACAGAGACGATTGATCCATCAAGTAACTGTAATGCATCGTCCTCAATAGCCAATGAACCGTTCGGAAGAATATCAGTTTCGAGTAAAGAAAATACCCGTATAGTATTTTTATACTTTACGTTTAATTTATCGATAAAATCTTTACGTTTGGAGAGAATATCAAAAACCTGTTTCTGCGTGTGTTTTGAGATACTTGGATTGTGTTCTGAAAATCCGAGGTATGTATACCCAAGCTCCAAAGCCCGTGCAATCATCTCATCCATGGAATTCAGCCCCATGTCATGACTTGGTTCAATTGGATAGCTTGAGTGTAAATGAAAATCTCCTTTCATGTCTTTTATTTCAAGAAGCGTTGGTAAGGTATTTTTCAGAGCTAATTCTATCTCTCCAGTATTTTCGCGCATTTCTGGTGGCACCCACTGTAATCCGAGTACCGCATAAAATGATTCTTCAGTTTCATAGAGTGTATAAGGATCATCAGTGTCTCTCTTACGGATACCGTAATCTGACAGCGAGAGGCCTTTTGAGAGTGCATATTCACGTAAATGAACATTATGAGCTTTACTTCCGGTAAAGTGTTGCAGAAGAGCTCCAAAACCTTTTGGGGACTCAACCATAAGATCAATTTGTTTACCCGAAGAAACGATAATAGATGATGTACGTTCTCCGCGTTCAATGATGCGTTCTTTGTGCGGATATGCCGTAAAGTGATCGAGTACTGCTTTTGGATCATTTGTCGCTACGGCGATATCGATATCTCCGACAGTTTCACGTCTTCTTCTCAAACTCCCAAGTGTTGATGCTCGTATAACGGCCGGGGATTCTTCAAGGTACGCAATCATTTTACGTGCAAGTTCCATTGCATAGGGAAGTACCATGCGAGCGGTTTTTGTTTTGCCTCGACCATATTCTTCAATCGCACGGAGAATATCTGCTTGGGATTTCTCGCCAAATCCAGGCAATGTTGCAATCTTTCCTTCTTTTGCAATTTTCACTACATCCGCAATCACCGTTGCTGGGTCCTGCAGATCAAACTCACTTACTAACCGGAAAGCCTTTTTGGGACCAAAGCTTGGCACATCCAAAAGAGGAAAGACACTTGCTGGAACACTACTCAGTACTTCTTCAAAATGTGCAACTTTGCCAGTACTTAATAGTTCTTCAAGACGTCCTTGGATCGTAGGACCGACTCCAGGAATGCCTGAAAGCTTGCCATCCTTATAAAGTTCCCGCAGTTCAGTCGGGGAATGCTCTATTGATTCTGCAGCTTTATCATACGCGATAATCTGAAAGCGGTATTTTTTCTCATCCTGAATACTATATGCTGAGGCTACATTTTTGAGGATTTTGCTAATCTCAAGGTTTGTCATATGTTTGTACGCGCACTGGTTATGCGGTAACTTATTAAACTGAGTTTAGCAGAGGATTGACGAGGGTGCAAGATTACGGTAAAATACAATCAACTTAGAATAGAAAATCAAGAACAAAAATAGTTCTTAGTTCAACGTTCTTCGTTCTCAGTTTGGCATAGCCAAATGGGGTGATAGCTCAGTTGGTTAGAGCGCTTCCCTGTCACGGAAGAGGTCGCGGGTTCGAGTCCCGTTCATCCCGCCACATTCATCTCGCGTGGCTCGTGAATGTGGCAGGCCACGTTATTTTCACTCATCTTCATTTACTCTTCTCAAGTTACTATACAGATTGCAAGAATGAACTGTGGCCCGCCACGTTCAGCTCGCGTTGCTCATAAACGTGGCAGGCTACGTAATTTACCTCAAATATTATTATTCCCAAAGTTGCTAAATTAGTTGCGAGAATGAACTGTGGCCCGCTACAATAGAAGTATGTATTATATGTATATACTTAGGAGTTTGAAAAATAAGAAATTATACATAGGCCAATCGCCTGATATAAAAGCAAGAATAGCCTCTCATAATAATGGTGAAAACAAAGCTACAAAGCCAAACATCCCTTACGAGTTAATATTTTATTCAGGATTTAAAAGTGAAAAAGATGCAATAACTTGTGAGAAATACTTTAAAACTACTGCAGGATGGAAAAGATTGCATAGAATGCTAGAAGACACGCTCAAGTAGCACTAGCAACTACTTACTACGAGACAATTTAATATTGCAATATCACTAAAAGTGAGGTATACTCTCACGGATACCACTGTCACTAATAATTCCTGTCCCCAAATAAGAACAACTATGGCTAAAAAGATAATTACAACAGAAGAAGTCCAAGCGGATGAACCAGAGAGATCTGGAAATGGTTTTTTCGACTATCTGCGTTTTGGTGAATCATATACAAGTTTGATCCTCGGAATTGTCGTCGTTATTATTTCCACTGCACTATTATTATCATTTTTTAATAACAGAGATGCCGTCCCTACAAATCCTGTCACACAGGAATCACAAAGTATTGCACAGATCTCACAACGGGCAATAGCACTATCTGGTACACCTAAAGCAACAGGAACAGTGGACAGCCAAGCTGCGACAACAGGACCTGCTGCGACAAAGGCTCCAAACGTAACACCTACAGTAATGCCAACTGTCAAACCAACAGAAGCCGCGAAAGTAGCTCAAGCAACGACAGCTCCTGTAAAAGAGGAAACGAAAGTGACAACTCCGACAGCAGGTGAATATGTTGTAAAAGCTGGAGACACTCTTTGGACAATTGCTGAGAAACAATACAAAAGTGGGTATAACTGGGTTGATATCGCACGAGCAAATAATTTGTCCAATCCGGATCAGATCAGTACAGGCAATAAACTGAAGCTTCCAAAAGTAACTGCAAAAGCGGCAACAGTTGTTGATACAAAGAAACAAGTAGCTAAAAACGATCAACAAAAAACAACAGTCGAGCCTAGTAAGATTACAGTTGATACGTATAAAGTTGTTAAAGGAGATTCACTTTGGACTGTTGCAGTCCGTGCCTATGGTGATGGATACAAATGGGTAGATATCGCCAAAGCAAATAAATTAACAAATCCAAACGTCATTCACGTAAATAATCAACTAAAACTCCCACGCGGTAAATAATCAGTAAATTCCATCTAGCCAAAAGTTTTCGTATTTATTTTGTAATATATTTTAATTGTCATCCTGAATTTATTTCAGGATCTCATATATTACAGTTGGGGATACTGAAACAAGTTCAGCATGACAATAAGTTTAGCTGATGAATTTTCTCTTGGAATTTGCTATTATTGCCTTGTTAACCGCGGGGTTAGTACACCGGTAGTATGCTGCCTTCCCAAGGCAGAGAAGCGAGTTCGATTCTCGTACCCCGCTCAAAGCTTATAGTGTTGATTTTTTAAACTTATTTAGGTATAATTCTCCTATGGTAGAAAGTAGAAGTGTTAATCCAAATGAACGCAGTGATCGTCGTGGTAAATTTACACCAAGTGAATTAAGAAACGCTAAGAATGTCATTTTATCTTTTGCTGGTGATAATCTCTCACTTGACCATCTAGGAACAGTGGGATTTTTGGGAATAGAAATTGGCAAAGAGTTACCTCAGGGACAAGATAAAACAATTTATCCACATGAACTTGGAGCAACTGCCTATAGAGATGCAAGTGTTATTTTTGAAGATTTAAAACACAATCCTACTATTAAGGAAGGATTACAATCAGGGTATGTTAATCCTGAAGTTATGGATACAATGGAACAGCAAATAGGTGAACGGTTAAGTGCCTTCGAGGATATTGAAAAAGCTGAGCAAAGAAAAGTAATGCAAGAAAAATATGAAGAAACAGGTGGGTTAACCGTAGTTGGTTGGGGGCCATTTCGGTTACCAGGTGAAAAGAAACGAATGATTAAATCTAGAAAATACGCTAGAGTGATGATGGCAATCATTAACGGTGAACCCGTCACATCAGAGCAATTAAAACTTCTTAGAAAAAAATAGACAAAAAGGGTATGTAATATTTTCATAGAAAGTCGCTCTAAGGTTACAAAAAAACAAATATTGATCAGAAAATATGGTTTTTTAAAATAAAACCTCTTCTCTTATTGACTAATTTATCTTGATTTGGTAACATAAATCGTGCCCCGAACACAATTGAAAAAACGAACGAAATATATTTTTGTTTCCGGTGGAGTCATCTCCGGAATCGGCAAAGGCCTTACATCGGCCTCAATCGGTTTCCTCTTAAAACAAGCAGGCTATACAGTCGCCCCAATAAAATTTGAAAACTATCTCAACCTTGACGCTGGTACTATCAATCCTATTGAACATGGTGATCCATTCCTTTGTGAAGACGGCACTGAAGGCGATATGGACATAGGAACATACGAGAAGTTCCTTGACGTCGATATGGACAAAGATAGTTTTGTGACGATTGGACGAATTTACCAGACAGTTATCGACCGTGAGCGTCGCTTTGAATATAAAGGTGAAGATGTTGAGGCTATCCCGCACATTACTGATGAAATAATTAGCCGTGTTACTGGTTTGGGCGACAAAAAGAAAGCTGATATCGTTTTGATTGAACTTGGTGGGACAGCTGGCGAATACCAGAATGTTTTGTACTATGAAGCATCCCGCATCATGACACTGAGAAATCCAGGAGACGTAATCCACATCCATGTGAGTTATGTACCCACTCCAGGGCATCTGGGGGAGCCTAAGACGAAGCCTACGCAGTTATCAGTGAAGACATTGAACTCAATGGGTATTCAGCCTGATTTCATCATTGCACGGTCTGAAAAGCCGATAGATCAAAGGAGAAAGGATAGATTTGCACTGTTTTGTAATATGCATCCTGAAGATATTATTTCCAATCCAGATTTGGATTCTGTTTATGAGATCCCATTGATTCTTCATAAACAAGGTATCGTCAAAAGAATCTTAAAGAAATTCAGTCTTCCCTATAAAGAGCCAAAAATTAAAGATTGGAAAAAGTTTGTCGAGAAAGTAAAAGCACCAAAGAAAAAAACTATCAATATTGCAATTGTTGGAAAATATTTTGGGACAGGAGAATACCAGTTACGCGATTCCTATGCAGCTTTGTTTGATGCCATTGATCATGCCAAATGGGAAATCGGAGTTGATGTAAAAACACATTGGCTTAACGCAGAGAAGATCGAGAAAGAAGGAGCGGAGAAAATTATCGGTACACCTGACGCAATCATCGTTCCAATCGGTTGGGGAGAACGGGGAGCTGAAGGAATGATCGCTGCTGCCGATTATGCACGCGAAAAAAAGATACCATATTTGGGTCTGTGTTATGGTATGCAACTGGCTGTTATCGCTTACGCACGTTCAGTGCTAAAATGGCGGGATGCAAACACAACCGAAAATGAGCCTAAAACAAAGCATCCGGTCATATATATGATCCCAACACAAAAAGAACTTATGGAAAGACGGGCATATGGTGGGACGATGCGATTGGGTGGTTGGGACGCAAAAGTAAAGAAAAACACTTTAGCATGGGATCTTTATAAAAAGTATGATCAATTCATTGACGAGTCAAAAGGATTGACATCAGAACGACACAGACATCGGTTTGAAGTCAATGGAAAGTTTGCTGAAGATTTGGAAAAAGCAGGACTTATAATTTCTGCAAGATCAGTACAAGAAGGATTAGTCGAAATAATCGAAGTCCCTGATCATCCATACTATATCGGTACACAAGGACATCCAGAATACAAGAGTAGACCTTTGAAACCACATCCGGTTTTCCTCGGCCTTATAGATGCCGCTGCGAAGGATAAATAGATTCTTTAAACTCATTCTTGAGTAATCGTAATTTTTACGCTATAATACACACATATGTTGCAAACAATTAATTTCGCACCGGGAGATGTCGTCAAAGTTCACCAGAAAATCCAAGAAGGTGAGAAGACTCGTATTCAGATATTTAAAGGTATTGTTCTCGGGATCCGTGGACGTGCGAGTAATAAAACCTTTACTGTACAAAAAATGGTAGGACAGATCTCCGTTGAGCGTATCTGGCCTGTCGATTCACCAAATATTGAAAAGATTGAAGTAGATTCACATCCAAAGCGCAGAATCAGACGCGCAAAGCTCACATACCTCAAAGTTCCTAAAACTTCCTAATCACCCCTTTTCCGTTTTCAAAACGAGAATTCATCTTAGAAAAATTATTTCCTTGTCATCCTGAACTTGTTTCAGGATCTACTAAATTGTCTAAGATGCTGAACTGAATTTAGCATAACAAATAATTGATAAGTTATCATCGCATAATCTTTTATAATAAGAATATTGTATAATATTTTCATATGTACTATATTTATATTCTAACCAATAAATACAACACGACATTCTATATTGGAGTCACAAACAATATTGCCAGACGCTTAGATGAACATGGCGGGAAGCATGTGCAAGGATTTACTAATAAATATAATCTTACGAAACTCGTTTACTTTGAGGAATATACAGATATAAGAGAGGCTTTGCAACGTGAAAAGCAGTTGAAAAATTGGCATAGAGAATGGAAGATGAATTTGATAAAGGTGATGAATCCAAAATTTAAGGATTTGATGGGGGATCCTGAAACAAGTTCAGGATGACAAAGTTGCGGTTCATGATGATAAAAATGAATATATGTCTTTATATAATAATAATCAGGGGAGATTTGGGGAGGAGTTTGCGGCTTCATACCTCCGGAAACATGGATATCAGATCATTGACCGGAATTTTAGAATTCGCGGAGGAGAGATAGATATTATCGCCATTGATTTTGATCACGGAGTAAAGACATTGGTTTTTATTGAGGTCAAAACGCGGAGTTCGACAGCATATGGAGCGCCTCTTGAGGCGATTGGCTATTATAAACTGCGTACATTGGTCAGAGCAGCACAAATTTATAAAGTACGTCATCCTGGTCTTCCTAGCCTGATGCGGATAGATGCTATAGCGGTTGTCGTCAATAGTGAACAACAACTACTAAATATCTATCTTGTCAAAAACATCTCGTAGGTATATACTTATATTGTCCCGGACTTGATCCGGGCCCTTATTTTTTATGAAAATGAAACCAGTCAAAATAGTTGCGACCACCGGTCCAGCTTCAGATAGTTACGAAATGGTTCTCGCTTTAGCAAAAGCAGGTGTCGATGTTTTTCGTATTAATTTATCCCATGCAACTCAGGAAGAAATTGATGGGCGATTTGAATGGATCAGAAAAGCAGAAAAAGAACTTGGGCGGCCTTTAGCTATTATGGGGGATTTAGCAGGTCCAAAGATCCGTATTGAAGAAATCGATGAAGGTGCAGTTCTGGATAAAGGTGATAGAGTTACTATCGTCAAAGAGCGTATTTCAGGGAATAAAAAGCGGTTCTCTTTAAATTTTCCGGATATCATTGACATGATTGAGCCTGGTGCTGAGATATATGTCGATGATGGTGCTATCAAACTTCGTGCAGAAAATAAGACTGATGAAGGAATTGAGGCTGTTGTTACTGTTGGTGGACCATTACTTTCTCGAAAAGGATTTCTTGCTGAAGGTATTGCACTTAGTAAAACCGGTATCTCAGATAAAGATAAGAAATCAATTGCGCTTATGGTTGCGATGGACGTTGATGCTTTGGCTCTTTCTTTCGTCCAATCAGCCGATGATGTGACTGAAGTCAAAAACCTACTACCAGAAGACTCCCAAATCATGACCGTTGCAAAGATCGAAACAGCTGGTGGAGTGGAGAATGCTGAATCAATCCTCGAAGTAGCTGATGCTCTGATGGTAGCACGGGGTGACATGGGACTTGCAGTTCCAATGGCAAAAGTTCCGCACATCCAAAAAGATCTTATCAATCTTTGCCTCAAGAAATCAAAACCAGTCATCACAGCCACGCAAATGCTTGAATCTATGGTTAGCCGTTCAATCCCAACCAGAGCTGAAGTAACAGACGTAGCAAATGCTATCTTGGACGGTACTGATTGCGTTATGCTTTCAGCTGAAACAGCACGAGGTCAATTCCCGGTTGAAGTTATTGAAACAATGGCTGCAATTATCAAAGAAGCAGTCAAACACAAAGATCATCTTGAATATGCTGAACATCATGCAATCAGTCACGCTGTCAGTGCTTCAGCTGGAACAATTGCTGATCATATCGGGGCCGAACTTATTATTGCCTTTACTGAAACAGGAAGGTGCGCGCGCAATATCTCAAGACACCGACACAAGGAACAGATCATCGCAGCATCACCAAATGCAGCAACAGTTCGTAAGATGAACTTTACTTGGGGAGTCTATCCATTGGAAATTAAGCCAACAAAGAACTTTGAAGATTTTAGAAAACAAGCAAACCATATTGCTACACATAATCCTGTACATGAGCTTGAAAAAGGTCAACCATTTGTGATTGTTGCTGGTATGCCTTTTGGTGAGGTTGGAACCACAAATATGATCTTCGTCCAAAAAGCAGAGTAGGCACTCCCTTTCTGATACTTCCACAGATTTTATGAAAGAACTTTATTTTAAACGTGTTATTTCTCCTAGTGAAGCAGAATTTAGTAGCAGTACAAGGACAAAAGCTCTCACTGAAGCTGTTGTCCGTCGTGTTCAGAAAGAGACAAATGAAAGATATTACCAACATGTCCCCGATGCGTATAAATCGTTTATTGATGAGATGGTTGTTGAAAACGTTGATACGGCTGATACTTTATTCAGTGGTGCTTTACATGAAACGATTGCCGAAAGCTGGATTTTGCGTCAGAGTGCATTACCACGTGTCCTTGCCTTGGATGGATTTCAAGACGTCCAAGGTTTGCCGTATGAACCTAATCAAGGAGATTATAATAGATCAACGATTGCTTGTTTAACTGCCAAAGGAACAATTCTCGTGGTAGGCAAAGGCGGATTGGTTACACCCGAAAGCGCAGGTACTGCTTTGGTATGGGAACAGCTTCCACAGAGGAGTATAGATAAACCAGTTCCTACAATAGAGAAGGGTGCAACTATTGTCGGAAAACCTATATTGGGAGAACCATTACAAGTACGGTATAGATTACCTGGAGATTATCAGCGGGAACGAAACGAGGAAGCTGCTCCTTTGATAACTATTTTTAAAGGCCCAGGAAATATACCTGTGCGTATTATAGAAGAGAGGGTCAGAACGATGAATGAACAAATTAAAAAAATGATGAAGAATTCTAAATAATTACTTTTTCTTCTGTACTTGTTTGATTTTATCTCTAATTGCAATTGCCATCTCAAAGTCCAAGCGTTCGGCAGCGCCTTTCATTTCGCGGCGTAAATCTTTGAGAAGCGTTGCCCGTTCATCTGGCAGTAAAACATCTTTAGCGCTAAATTGCATAAGTGACTCGACAGTAGCTTTGGCAACTTCTTCTTTCTGATCAACGAGTTTGGCGCGAATCGCTTTTATAATTGTTTGGGGAGTGATGTTATGTTCTTTATTGTAGGCAATTTGAATCGTCCGCCGACGATCTCCTTCATCAATTGCTCCCTGCATAGAATTAGTTATACGATCAGCATACATAATTACTTTTGCATCGACATTTCTTGCCGCGCGTCCCATTGTCTGAATTAAGGAAGTACGGGATCGGAGGAAGCCTTCTTTATCTGCGTCAAGAATTGCCACGAGAGATACCTCAGGAAGGTCTAATCCTTCGCGGAGCAGGTTAATACCGACGACGACATCATATTCGCCACTTCGCAAACTATCCAACACATCTTGCCGTTGCAGTGTCACAATATCAGAATGGAGATATGCTACTTTAATACCTTTTTCTTCAAGATAACTGGTGAGCTCTTCAGCCATACGCTTTGTCAATGTTGTAACAAGAACACGCTGATTACTCTCTACACGTAATTTAATTTCTTTTAATAGATCATCAATTTGTCCTTTACTTGGTTTGATAATAATTTCAGGATCGATCAAACCTGTTGGCCTGATGAGTTGCTCGACAATACCATTTTCTGTTTCTTGTGACAGTGACACTTCATAATCGTCAGGTGTTGCTGAGACATAGACAATTTGGTTGGTTTTACGCATGAATTCATCAAATTTAAGCGGTCTGTTATCGAGAGCTGAAGGAAGTCTGAAACCATAATCAATTAACGTTCTTTTACGTGCTTGGTCGCCGTTGTACATGCCGCGAAGTTGCGGGAGAGTAATATGAGATTCATCCACAAGAAGCAACCAATCATCTGAAGCAGCTTGGAAATAATCAATCAAAGAGTATGGTGCCTCACCTGGCTGGCGGTTATCGAAGTAAGTCGAATAATTCTCAATACCATTGACATAACCAACCTCACGTATCATTTCAAGGTCATAATGTGTTCGTTGTGCTATACGTTGTGCTTCGATGAGTTTGTTCTCTGATTTCAATTCTGCAACTCTTTTCTCTAAATCTACATTAATCTTCTCAAACGCGTCATGATAGCCTGCTGGATCTGTCATGTAATGTTTGGCTGGATAAATAATTGTGCCTTCAAGTTGATTAAGTATATCTCCGGTTAAAGGATCGAATTCATACATATTGGTCACATAGTCATTTACTTCAATTCGTATCCCATGCTCAATATACGCGGGAAAGAGATCAATGCTACCGCCTCGAACACGGAAGGTTCCGCGACGGAATTCATAATCATTGCGTTCGTATTGTAGGTCGGTCAAGCGGATCAGAAGATCCTGCTGCGTCACTTTGAGCCCCTTTTTGAGTTCCAAAACAAACTTTCCGTATTCAACAGGTGAACCCAAGTTATAGATACACGAAACCGAAGCCACGACAATAACATCTTTTCTGGTTAAAAGGTTGGTTGTCGCAGCCAAACGCAAACGGTCAATTTCTTCATTAATCTCCGATTCTTTCTCAATATACGTGTCAGTTGTCGGCATATACGCTTCAGGTTGATAATAGTCATAATAAGAAACGAAATACGAGACTGCATTATTTGGGAAAAAGTCACGAAATTCCTGATAAAGTTGTCCAGCCAATGTCTTATTATGCGAAATGATCAGTGTAGGCTTTTGGACATTTTGAATAGTATTAGCCATGGTAAACGTCTTACCACTTCCTGTTACACCCAAAAGCGTTTGGTGCTTAGCGTTATTTTTGAGGTTCTTTGTCAGTGTTTCAATAGCCTTGGGTTGGTCACCTGTAGGTTTGAATTTAGATTCAAGTTGAAAATTCATAAAAGCATTGTAGCATAGACTGTCCAACGATGGTGTCAAAACCTATTTCCCGATGTACGAAGCTAGTTACCATCGGATGTTAGTTTATCCAAATTGAGAAGATATGGCTTACTTATGAAAGTGTTCTTGTATTTCAACTGATGGCTTGGCATCTCCAAGTATGCTTTTCCACCCAGTAAAGAGAGCTTGGGTTTTAAATTTCTCTACCGAAACTAATAACCATTGTTTATAAAAGTTGGGTAGTTCTGGTGCAAAAACTTGTTGCCAGAATTTTGTTTGATCTTTTTGGAAAATATCAATCTTAATCTTTTGTAAACCGTGTGCTTCTTTCGGTGTTGGAATTGTATCCAATGTAATTCTATATGCAGAGTCTCCATTAACAAAGTCGAAAAGCGGTTCATTTGTAATAAATGAATCAAAAAAGTTGCGGTAGTTATTAAGAATAAGATCAAACGTCTCATTGCCACAACGGATCTCATGGATCGTCTCGCATAGGCCTTCAATCTTGTCTGCAATGTTGACGACTCTGGCTTCAGGAGATTCCTTTTTTGTCATATCTTTTTGATATTCAAGATATTGCTGACGTTTTCTATTCCATGGATTCACGCCAAAGTAGCGTGTAGCGAGCTTCCGTACTGCTTCGGCTTCTGCTGTTCTCAAGGCTAAACGTTCATGCGGTTTCATAGCATATTTGATGGGTGTCGGGATATCACCAGTTATAACTTCTGGATCGTCATGATAGACTGCCAGTCGTTGTGCCCGTATGGGATCAACGTGTAAATCATATCGCTCATGCAAGCGTTGTGCCAAGTCATAACTTAAATAGCTGACGCGAAGCATGTGTGTGTGAAGATTGTTGCGGTGAATGACCCTTTCAGCTTGATCGAACCGTAAAACGCTTTCTAAATCTTTAATACGACGTTTTTCTCCACGTAGCGGTATAAGCACATCATTAAAAGTAATACTATTGGTTGCATTCATTTGGATTAGTAGTATAGCAGATTGATTCAATATTTTACATATAGGCCTAATGGAAGAGTTGGAATGAATTATCAATGAATTTGTTGAGCACTACTAGAGAAGTTTGAGGCTAGAAAAATGATATAGTAATATTGATATATTTTGATCACAAAAGAAGTATTGATAAAATACACGAATTGTCGTATATTTTTCATTAACAGTTCGCTTTTATTTTTATAGTAAATTTGAACCCAATACCATTATGCCAGGAGTACTATACAGAAAAGAAAGACAAGTCCTTGAGTTCTTAGTGCAGTTCCAGAACAAACACGCATATGCTCCAACGCTTCGGGAAATAGCTGACGCAACTGGTCACAAAAGTGTTTCGACCATTCATGTTATTCTCAGAAACCTTGTCGACAAAGGCTATGTCCAAAAGGTCGATGGTAATGCCCGGGTACTCAAAGTAAAAGATGAAAATGTCATATCAACGTTCATGGGTGTTTCTCCATCTGTTGAATTACCACTCATGGGATATATTGCAGCAGGAAGACCTCTTGAACCACATATTGATCCAAATGCAACGTTCCAGATTTCAGCTTCTATGTTGACAGGTTCTAAGACTGCCTATGTTCTGCAGGTCAAAGGTGAATCTATGATTGAAGATGGTATTATGGATGGAGATTTCGTCGTCATTGAAAAAGTAAATGATGCTACCAATGGTGAGATTGTTGTCGCATTAGTTGATGACAGCTTAGCAACGTTGAAAAGATTTTATAAAGAAGGCGGCAGAGTTGTCCTCAAACCAGCCAATGCCTCAATGGAACCTATTTATCCAAATACGGTTAAGATTCAGGGCAAAGTCGTCGGCTTGGTTCGTAAGTACTTCTAGCTTAATCTTCGTCATTCCAGCTTGTCTGGAATCGGTCAACTGATCCTGGACAAGCCAGGATGACGATTACAACTACCTTTATAGTATAATGTCCTCTATGGGAACACTTTATATTGTACCGACACCAATTGGCAATCTTTCAGATATAACCTTGCGTGCACTCAAGACGCTTTTTAATGTCCAAGTTATAGCATGTGAAGATACTCGGAGAACCGGAATGCTTTTGGATAAACTCATTCAGGAGTTCTCTACCAATCCGGAAGAAAAGCAAAAACCACGTTTTCTCTCATATTACGATCAAAATGAATTGCAAAGAATTCCTGAGATCATTACATTACTGCAAGCAGAACAAGATGTCGCGCTTGTCTCTGATGCCGGGACACCAGCCATCTCAGATCCTGGATTCAAACTTGTGCGTGAGTGCTTGAAGGAAAAAATAAAAGTCGTTTCATTACCTGGTGCGTCCTCAGTTTTGACCGCTTTAACAGCATCTGGTTTGCCAACTGATAAATTTCTCTTTGCAGGTTATCCACCGCATAAACCTGGACATCGACTCACATTCTTTGAAAATATCAAAACATCACTTGATTCAGTCCATTCGACAGTTATACTTTTTGAAGCACCACATAAAGTTATTAAGACTTTAGGGGATATGAATACAGTCTTTGGAGACATCGAAATTGTCTTTGCAAGAGAGCTGACGAAAATATTTGAAGAAGTAAAAAAGAAAAAGATTTCTGACGCGTTATTGAGCTTTAAGAAAAAACCACCAAAAGGTGAATTCGTCCTTCTATTTCATCTTTAGTATATTTAAAAATCCTCAAATAATTTTTGCTAAAACAATGGTTACATTCAGGAGGTGGGAAGCCTACGCCAGCTTCGAGGTGGGAAACTGATTATTGTGTAGTCCCTTTAATCTTTTCCCATTTCTCTCGTGAACATTTCTTTGGCCAATCTCTCCAGCCTTCATTTGCTTTATATTCCACCCATTCCTCTTTCTCAACCCAATGCAGTTTTTCAGGATCTGCGATTCTGCTAATGAATTCTTGGCCTTGTAGATGATCAAGTTCATGCTGAAATATTCTTGCCACATATCCTTCATGTTCTTCTATCACTTTTTTGCCTTCTCGTGTATATGCTTCAAGTTTGATCCTGCTCGCACGAGATACTGCACCGGCAACCCGACTTGTTGACCAACAGCCTTCACACCATTCATCTTGCTCCTCTGATTGCCAGGTAATTTTGGGATTAATATACACTTGGAGGTTGCTTAGGCCGCCCCTTTTACTAGCACCGATATCGACCAAAATGATTTGTTTGGAGATCCCGACTTGTGGTGCAGCAAGTCCTACGACTGTTGGCTTGGTACGATCAATTCGATTATCATATGCAACATCAAGCATCTCTTCAATCAATTCCTGTGTTTCTGGTTGGGTAATTGATTCAATAGGGATTTCTTGGGAGACTTTTTGCAAGAGTGGGTCGTTTGGAGCTGCAAGCGTGCGTTTCATTAGTGCGTATTCGTATTGGTTCCGCGGATTTCTTTTGCGGTTACATTGCCTTCTCCATCTAATTCATAGACATACAATCCACCGGTTGGTAGTTCAAGTTTTGTGATTTCTTCATCTGAAATGTTTTCCAAGTATTTGATCAGTGCTCTTAGGCTATTGCCATGTGCTGCGATAATGACATTTTTACCTTCTTTGATCTTTGGTTCGATTTCGGATTGATAATAGGGAAGGACGCGTTCGTAAACCATTTTGAGCGATTCACCATTTGCAGGAGGATAATCCCAGCTCCGTCTGATTTTTTGAAATTCCTCTTCACCAATTTGCTCTTTCACTTCCCATTTATTCTTCCCTGTGAAATCACCATAACTCCGTTCATTGAGCGCTTTATCCGCAATTGGTTCTAAATTTGTTCCTAAAACACCTTGAATTTCTTCAAGTGTTTGTTGTGCACGTTTCAATGCTGAAGTGAAAGCTACATCCAAATGAATATCTTTCAAAGCTTCACCTGCTTTTTTTGCTTCTTCGCGTCCGTTTTCGCTGAGGTTTACATCAGTCCATCCTGTCCAAAGACCTTTTGCGTTCCATTCCGATTCGCCATGCCGTACTAATATAAGATGTGCCATAAGTTGTACTTAGTATAAAGTATTTGGAGGGGAGATTCAAGAAAATTTAGTGGTGGCCGCCTTTGTGTATTTCTCCTTTGCCTCCGTGGATGGTTATAATGTGGCCGTTTTTGAAATGTTTTGTTGCGTCTTTCACATTAAAGAGCGCTGGGATGCCCAACTGTCTAATGTGTGCTGAAACTTCAGAATGTTTATGATTTGTTTCACTGATAATTCCTCTGACATTTTTTAAATATGGCAGTTGTGCTTTCTTTATACTTTTCAGAACCACCACATCATGGTCTTTGATCTGTTGCAATTCTTGATCGTTAGTAACGATTTTTACTGAACCTGTGCCTATGGTCGGTGTTATTGCGACCCCTCGGGTTGAAACAGGTTTCCGTTTACTTACTTTTTCTACTTTAGGGAGCGTTGTGATTGGTTTGGTATGTATGAGGTAGACTTCGTCCCCGATAATACTCCATTGAGCAACTTGTGGGAAATACAGATGATTTTCTAGCTGTCTTCCAAGTTCACCAATCGCAAAAAGCATTTCAAGATCAAGCTTCGGCGTTTTATCATGATGCGAGAGACTGCGCTCAAGAACCATGAGTGTTTTCTTTGAGAGCGTATAAGTATCGGTAGTATATGGATGATGGACAGTGATGACGAGCCGGTCTTTGGCATGAGAATGCGGATCAATCGTGTGTATAGTCCCTTTTCGTTGCGGCGTTACCAAAGGATAGACATGGAGTTCAACAGGAGTATTGATGTGATCATGTGCCTGTTCATGCCTGCTTGCGAGTAAATTGGCATCAAAATGATTTGCCCATGCATCCTTGATAGTTGTTTGCAACTGCTCAAAATCCTCAACCGTATGCGTATTGTATTTATGTGGTTGTTTCGATCGTGAAAAAGCCCCAAGAGCAAGTGATGTATCTTCAAACTTCTCATAATATTTTTTTAGATCAGTAATCAGTTCATGTGAAAGAGGTGTGTCCATAAAGTGATGCTTTATATGGTTGGTAATTTGATAAATAGATTCTGGTCTTTTAAAATTCACTGTGGAAAGGAGATGTTTGATTTTGTGTTCAAGCTTATTTTGCTTTAAATATGCATGATACGCAGCTGTCGTGATAATAAATCCTGGAAAGAGTGGGAATCCTGCTTGCGTGAGTTTGCCAATATGATGTCCCGCCTGACTGAAAGTCGAAGCTTCATGCGTATCAATATCCGCGAACCATACAATAAAAGGAGCTGTTCTCATACAATATATATGTAGTATACATAAAGCGGGGTTTCGTTGACAATGCAACTTTTTATCAGTATAGTAACTGCAGAACTATGCCATTATCTGCGTCAGACAAAATAAAATATAAAGAGCTCTATCTCCAAACCGCGAAGCCGTATGTAGACGATTTACAAAAGATAGCTTCACTCCAAGACGGAGATGTTGAAACGGTTGATGTCATTCACCGTGCAGCGCACTCAATGGGAAGTCAAAGCCAAATGATGGAATACAATTCTATTGCCAATCTCTCACGACTTATAGAAAAGATCTTCAAGGCTAAAAAGGATGAAGGATATATCTTGACGCAAGAAACAAAAGCTCTCATGATAGGCGATGTGTCAAGAATGCAGGATTCACTTGCATCGATTGCAAATAACGATAGTGAATTGGATCTTACACCAGAAATAGAAGCATTACGTACAAGTAGTAAAATTATTGTATAATATACCTATCGTTATAAACGACGAGGCATACTATGCTATTAGTAAAATGATTTAAAAGGAGTATATAATAAACAAACATGAAGGTACTGCTCATTGAAGACGATACATTTTTTCGAGGCTTTTATGCAACAAAGCTCAAGGAAAAAGGAATGGAAATAGAAACCGCTGCTGATGGTGAAGAAGGTCTTTTGAAGATTACTGCATTTAACCCCGATCTCGTACTCTTAGATATTATTATGCCAAAAAAAGATGGTTTTGAAGTTTTAGCTTCTATGAAGGAGTCAGGACTTACTGTAACGATTCCGGTTCTCGTTTTCTCGACATTAGGACAAGAGAAGGACGTGGAAAAAGCCCGACAACTTGGCGCCCGTGGGTATGTCAATAAAAGCTTTTTTGATTTTGACAAACTCTATGCCCGAATCATGGAACTCGGTACGAAGTAAGACTTTTGCATTTCCTCATTTTGCTGTACAATTAAATCAGCCTGCCTATGCTTATTACAGACGATCAATTAAAGACACTCCTGCTTAGTGTAAAAGTGCTTGATGAAAAAAAGCTTGAGGAAGTAATCGATTACGCCAAAAATTCAGACATCCCACTGAGTGATGCTTTAATTGAAAAGGATGTTATTACCGATGAAAATCTGGGAGTACTTATCTCCGATGCATTTAAAATTCCTTTTGTTGTTCTCGGTAAAATCTCAATTCCACAAGAAGCCTTCCGTATTATTCCTGAGCGTTTGGCACGTAAGTATCAAGCTATTCCATTTGCACGGGATAGTGAAGGAATTAAAGTTGCAATGGTCGATCCGAAGAATACATTAATTGCGGAAATGATTGCCAAAAAGACCGGCCAAAAGGTTCAAGCATATTTAGCTACAGAGCGTGATGTCTATAACAAACTTTGGCTCTATCGGCGGGATCTGCAAAAAACCTTTGACACACTTGTTTCAGAACAGATCCGGAGTGCTGGCAAAACGACCTCAATTGAAGTGCCAATTGCCAAGATTGTCGAACTTATTATTCAATACGCATATCAAGATCGTGCATCTGATATTCATATTGAACCTGAAGAGAAAGACTCATTGGTACGCTTCCGCGTGGACGGTATTTTGCATGATGTCCTGTTCCTTCCCAAGAAGCTTCACGATCAGATCACAACTCGTATCAAAGTGCTCGCGAGTCTACGGACTGATGAACATATGGCACCGCAAGATGGAAAATTGCGTGTGGCACTGGAAGAGGAGAACTTGGATATCCGTGTTTCCATCCTGCCTGTTATTTACGGCGAAAAGATTGTCATGCGGTTACTCGCTTCACATTTCAGACAATTTTCACTTGCTGATTTAGGTATGACTGAAAGTGATCTGCAAAAAGTGACCAATGCTTTTAAAAAATCATTTGGACTTATCCTCTCAACTGGTCCGACAGGTTCGGGTAAATCGACCTCTATTTATTCAGTACTGAAAATTATTAATTCCAGAGAAAAGAATATTACAACCATTGAAGATCCTGTCGAATATCGCCTGAAAGGTATCAACCAAATTCAAACTAACGCCAAAACCAATTTGACGTTTGCTAGTGGTTTACGCTCAATCTTACGTCAAGATCCAAACGTCATTCTTGTCGGAGAAATCCGGGATTCAGAAACAGCTGGTATTGCGGTAAACGCCGCATTAACCGGGCATTTGGTTCTTTCAACGCTTCACACCAATGATGCGGCCGGTGCGTTGCCGCGTCTGACTGATATGAATGTCGAACCATTTTTGGTCGCGTCCACTGTCAATATCATCATTGCTCAGCGTTTGATCCGTAAGATTTGTGAGATGTGTAAGACCTCAGAAGATGTAACGAGTGAGCAGTTGATACTTAATTTACCAGCCGAAGCTATCAAAAAGCATTTCGGCACCAAAAAAGATGTCAGAATTTATAAAGGAAAAGGTTGCGAAGTTTGTCATTTGACAGGATATTCAGGTCGGCTTGGTATTTTTGAAGTGCTTGAAGTCAATGCGGAAATCAAACGGCTTATTATCGAACAGAAAGACTCAACAATCATTTTGGAAAAAGCAGTAGAATCAGGTATGAATACGATGCTAGATGATGGATTGAGTAAGGTAGCAAAAGGCATGACTACCATTCAAGAAGTGCTTCGTGTAACCAAAGTAGAAGCACTCTAATCACATGAAGACCTACAATACAACGCTTTCAGCAAACGATAAAATTGCATTAGTCAGTAATTTGCACACAATGCTTGTTTCAGGTATTCCGATTCTTGAGACAGTTGAGTCACTTCTCGAAGACGCAAAAGGCAACCAACTGAAGCTCCTTCAAGCAATGCGAGACGATCTTGGCCAAGGACAGCACATGTACGTGACCTTTCAAAAGTTTCCGAAGATGTTTGATAAAGTAACGGTCAATATTCTGAAAGCATCTGAAGAATCCGGGACACTTGATACTGCACTCGAAGATTTGAAGTTAAGCATCCGCAAAGAAATTGAATTTAATGACAAGATCCGCTCAGCACTCCTCTATCCAGCATTTATTATGGTTGTGTTTGTCATGGTAATGGTGGTCATTCTGGTTGTGGTTGTTCCAAAGATCTCAACTGTCTTTACCAACCTTAATGTCGTTCTCCCATTGCCGACAGTCATCATGATTTTTCTTTCCAATGCACTTCTTACCTATACTATTCCTATCATTTTGGTTGTCGCTGCAATTATTGGTGGAGTAATATTTCTTTTCAAACGCAACAGAATGATTATCATCAGAGCGCTCACGTCGTTGCCACTTATCAGTCTTCTCACGCAGCAAATAGATTTGACGCGTTTTACAAGAAGTCTTTATTTACTTCTGACAGCAGGTATTCCTATTACAACTGCATTGGAATTGACGCAAGATGTAGTGATCAAAAAGAATATTCAAAATGCAATTAAGCACACCAAGAATGTCGTTTTTGATGGAAAGAAATTGTCAGAAGGTTTAAAAGACAGTAAGAAAGTTATTCCTCCAATTATGATCAAAATCATTGAAGCTGGAGAACGAAGTGGTTCACTGGATAAAGCGATGCTTGACGTTTCAGATTTTCTTGATTATGAAGTTTCAAGTACTTTAAAAACTGTGACTGCTTTGATCGAGCCGATTATGCTTGTGGGAGTTGGTGTTCTTATCGGCGGAATGATGATGGCGATTATTGCTCCTATTTATCAGCTTATCGGTTCTGTAGGAGTAAAGTAAGTTTGAAGTTGAGAGAAGTAATCATAAAAGATATATGAATAGATTAATAAAATATTTCTCAACTCTCAACTCTCAACTTTCATCTCAAAAGGGTTTTACTCTCATTGAATTAATTATTGTCATGGGGATTTTTGCAACGCTGACAGGCTTGTCGACGATCAGTTTGATGAATGTACAACATAAATCGTCATTAACTGCGACGGTTAATACGCTTACTGCTGATTTACGATCGCAACAGCTCAAGGCAATGGTAGGAGACACAGAGGGGAGAGCTGCTGTCGATACGTATGGTATAAATTTAGCCACAAATACCTATACGCTTTTTCATGGTACATTTTCATCAATGGAATCTACCAATTTTGCTGTGAACGTACCATCTACAATCCAAGTTACGACCACTTTGCCGAACTCGCAAATAATCTTTCTTAAAGGGAGTGGAGAGGTAAGTGGTTTTGTAAATGGCTCCAATACTATCACGCTTAGAGATACCGTCAATGGAAGTCAGTCTACAATTACCGTGAATAGATTGGGCGTGATCACAGGAGTTAATTAATGAAAAACTTTATGAAGATACAGCAAAAAGGGCAATTATTACTTGAATTAATGCTGACGATCGGTCTTGCTGCCATTTTGATTCCTGCACTGCTTACAGGACTCGTGGCCTCTCGTGAAGGAAAAGTCCAACAAGAGAACCGAATGCAAGCAGTATCCTTACTCAAGGAAGCTGAAGAAGCTGTACGTTTTATCAAAGAGAATAATTGGAATGCCATCGCTGATGTAACCGTTGGAAGCGCATATCATCCAGTCGTTTCAGGTAGCACCTGGGCGCTTACCTCAGGTACTGAGACAATAAATGGGTTTACCCGTGCAGTAACAGTAAGTAATGTAAGTCGTGATAGTGCTGGCAAAATTGTATCTTCAGGTGGGACGATAGATCCTTCGACAAAAGCAATTGATATTACGATATCATGGAATATCCCCAATATCTCTACCGTAAATTCAAAATTTCTCCTAACTCGTGTAGGCAATATGACGTACACGGATACGACAACAACACAATTTAACGCTGGAACAACAACAACATCGACTGTCCTGGCGACAACAGGAAGTGGCATAGCAAATGATGGGCAAGTACAATTAGGTGCTGGAGGCGGATCACAATCTGATTGGTGTGCGCCATCTCTTACAATTACTCCGCATGATCTGCCCAAAAGTGGTGTCGCTAATGCGATCACCGCCATTGAAGGGAGAGCATTTGCTGGTACTGGTGATAATGCTTCAGGAGTATCGTTTGCGAATTTGAGTATAACAACGGCAAGACCACCTATAACGACAACTTTGGGGACATTTGATGGATTCAAAACGAATGCTGTTTTTGGAGACGCAAATTATGGATATCTTGGAACAGACAATAACAGTAAGGAAGTTGTCATTGTCAACTTTGCAACAAATCCATATTCTGAAGTAGGGTACTTTAATATTTCTGGTTCTAGTAATGGTGAGAGTGTTTTTGTGCTTGGGAATATCGGTTACGTTATTAATGGGAACACGCTCCACACATTTAATCTTTCTAGCAAATCGGGTTCGCGGGCACAATTAGGAAGCATTACATTGGATGGGACTGCGACAAAAATCTATGCCGTTGGTAATTACGCATATGTTGCAATCAACGGAACAGCAAATCAACTAGAGATAATTGAGGTAAGTAATGGCGGTGCAACCCTTACCAAAAGAAGTTCACTAACAGTAGCGGGGCAAGGTGGAAAAGATATCTTTGTAAATCCGTCAGGAACACGTGCATATCTTGCAACAGGCACTTCAACGACACAACGTGAATTATTCATCATTAACACGACAACAAAAACGAGTCCATCATTGGTCAGCAGTTATGAGGCAAATGGTCTCAGTCCAAAAGGAGTTACTGTTGTAACCAATAATAAAGCAATTCTTGTAGGTACTGGAGGTGAAGAATATCAGGTTATCAATATTGTGAATGAAACTGCACCGACTCGCTGTGGAGGGCTAAATATTGATTCAGGTGTGAATGGTGTCTCCTCAGTTTTAGAAGCAGACGGAGATGTTTATTCATATATCATTACAGGCGATGCAAGTTCAGAGTTCAAAATTATAGAAGGAGGAGCCGGAGCAGCATTCTCAAGTACTGGTACTTTTGAGTCAGCAACGTTTGATCCTTATACTGTAGATGGAGGAATAAACACGAGATCGTTTAACAGATTCGTGGCGACTGTCGCAAATCCTAATCAAACATTTCTAAAAATGCAGGTAGGGGTTGCAGGTGTAAATGTGAGTAATAATTGCACAGGTGTTAGCTTCCGTTATGTAGGGCCTTTGGGTAGCTCAGCACTTGATGGGTCTGGAAAACCTATCGATTATTTCAGCCCTGTTGGGAGTACTATTACTGGCTTAATACCGCTGATTACTTCTGGTAGTTATCAAAATCCGGGGAGATGTTTTCGATACAAATTATGGTTTGATACAAGCGATTCAACACAAACGCCCATATTTTATAACGTAATAGTGAACTATTCAGGATGATTATAAATAAAGTTACACAAGAAAAAGGTTTTACCCTCATAGAAATGATCATATATATTGGTATATTTTCTCTCCTTATTGGGGTGCTCAGTGCAATCTTTGGCGCAATTCTCGATGTACAATTAGAATCTGAAGGTACATCAAAAGTTGATCAGAATGGTAGATATATACTTGCTAAATTGAATCATGATATTGAAGACGCGACGGCAATCACTACACCATCGAGCCCGGGACAAACAACTTCTACTTTGCAAATTACAGTAAATTCTATAATATATACATATGGCCTTGATGGGAGCGGTAATTTGCAGCTTACCACACCAACTGGAACAAATAATCTAAATAGTCAAGGTATAACTGTATCTGGTTTGTCTTTTACAAGATTGGGAAATGGTGGTGCCAATGATACTATACGGGTAAATTATACAATAACAAGTACTATTCAGTCGCCATCAGGCCCAGAATCACGAACGTTCCAAACCACGCTTGGATCGTTATAGCAATGAATACGAATAGAGCACATGTGTTTAATAAGAAGATAGTTAATTTGTTTGATCAAAAAGGACAAGCACTCATAACGTTGCTGTTTTTTATGATTATTGGTATTACTATCACCTCGGCAGCGGTGGTGATGATATTGGTAAATTCGTTAAGTGGGGCAAAGTTACAGCAAGGTGAGATAGCATATCATATCGCCAAAAGTGGTGCTGAAAATGGAGTACTACGTTTGTTGCGAAATCCTTCCTATACAGGTGAGGACGACTTAGGGATAGGAGGAGGGCTTGTTGATATTACCGTTTCAGGAAGTGGACCATATACAATTACATCAACAGGAACAACTGGTAATTTCACAAGAAAAGTCGAAACGACAGTTACCTATGTAAATAATCTTTTAACGGTAACTTCACAAAAGGAGATATATTGAAATGACAACAAAAACAGGGATCATCTATTTACAAAAAGATAAATTTCAATTCATGTCGCCATTCTTGGCTTCTATTGTTGAGTTCCGTTTTACGCAAGAAATGGTACAAGATCTTGATGTGTTAAGTAGTGATCTGCTTGAAGAGCAAATAAAACTCTTTGTTGCCAATGGAAAGATCCCTCCGAGTAATGTAATTATTGTTCTTTGCGACAACGCGTATTTCATCAAAGACATCTTGCTTCCAAACCAACCACCACCTATTCCACCAAAACCTGGTCAACCAAATACTCCTGTCGCCAAAGTTTCTCTCGATGATCTCAAGCCGCAGATTGATCTTTTTGTCGAGCATGTACCATATGAAAATGTTGTCAGTAAAACGTTTCCTTTAAAAAACGGTGTACGAGTATGTGCTGTGAATCAGGATTTTTACGGTACTATCCAATCTGCTTTTGAAAAAGCTGGCTTTATAGTCGCATCTGTTTTTCCGGGAATGGTACTTGGAAACGGATTGAGTGCGCGGCCTGTTATGGATGGGGCAATGGCCAATTTGATATTGCAAAAGGCTCCTTCATTTAAACAATATGATTTGATATCACAAGTTGCTTTTAGTGCGATCAAAGAAGAGGTTGAATCAGTTGATGAAGTGCAAGACGCAAAAAATAAAAATCAGGAACCACCTAAAACAAATAAAACAAGGATGATTGCTATGGTTGGTGTTTTGGTTGTTCTGCTTGTAATATTAGTTGTCGTCTTTATGCAAAGTCAACAGCCGCCACCGCCACCTCCGCCTGTTCAACCAGCGTTTGCCCCAAGTCAACCAATTACTCTTTCACAAGTACCTTCAGTTCCACTAGAGACGCCAACTTCTACTACTATTAACCCAGCACAGATCCAGAATGTAAGTGTCCAGATCATTAATGCTTCATCATCTGCTACTGTCACTAGGAATTTGCAAAGTGAATTAAACAAATATAAGTTTAAAAGCGTAGCAGTTCAAACGCAAAGTAATACGGGAGCTGCCAATACCGTTGTTTATTTTTCAGCAAACACGAATCAGGCAGTAAGAAATATAGTTCTTGAAGAAGTAAGAAAACTTGTTTCTGATATAACAGTCCAAGAAAGACAAAGCGATGCAAATAACGTCACCATTATTTTAGGAAAATGAAGCTAAATGTTCGTCTTTATTTCTCTTTTTGCTCTCTTGACAACAGAAGAGCAAAGAGGCAATAATGGATACAGATCAAACAAATTGATCCAAACAACGATATGACAGTTCGAGAAGTATACAACGAAAAGAATAAAGGATTCACCCTCATCGAGTTACTGGTCGTTATCGGTATTCTCGCAATTCTCCTTGCAATCACACTGATTGCTATCAACCCAGCAAGACAGTTCGGACAAGCAAATGATACAAAGAGAAGAAGCGATATTACACAGGTATTAAATGCAGTAGGTCAATACACAGCATCTAATGGTGGTATTTTACCAACTGAGATTACAGCTTTGACTGCAGGCGCAGCTGCTACAGCTGTTAATAACACAAACTTCCCTAACCTTTGTGGACAATTGGTGCCTAATTATGTTCCAGCACTTCCAATGGATCCAAGTTTGCCAAATAGCCAAGCAGGTATTTCTACTTGTACTGGTACGTGGGGAGATACAGGCTATTCAATAGCGAGAGACGCAAACAATAGAATAACAGTCACTGCACCAAGTGCATATTCAGGTCCGATTCAAGTTACAAGATAACCTCAAGAAAATCTCATATAAGTATATATTCCCATTCAGCTGTGGTTTAGGTAACAAGAATCTTATTTTGCGCCTATAAAATATCTATTCAAAATATATAAATACCTACTTAACATATACTTATATGATCTGGGATACTATGTATAATGAGAATAAATAGTACTTTTAAAGCAACTTCTTATAAAATATTTGTTGTATTTATTATCTGCCTAATATATTTCTTTTTTACAGATACGACAATACTTGCTGCTTCGGGATGGGTTAATAAAGGAGACTTAAATGTACAGAGATATTTGCATACTGCAACAGTATTAAGTGATGGAAAAGTTTTAGTTGTTTGTGGGGGAAGAAATGGTACTCCTATCCGTCAATCTGAGATTTTTGATCCAACTACTGGGAATTGGACAAATTCTAATAATACACTATTAAGCCGAAGATATCATACAGCAGATTTAGTAAGAGTAAGTGAAATTACAGAAGAAACAAATGTTCTTATAGCTGGAGGAATCGGAGGTACTGAAATAACTAATACTGCTGAGCTCTATAATCCATTATCAAATACCTGGAAATATGCTTCTAATATGAAAAACGCACGTTTGTTTCACGCTTCATCTAGTCTTAATGACGGTAGAATTTTAGTTACTGCTGGTGCAGCGACTGGAGGGTTTATCAAAGAAAAACATAGTTCTACAGAAATTTATGATCCAATTTCAAATACGTGGACTCTCAAGGCACCATTAGGCACTGCGCGAGCCTATCATGAACAAGTAACGTTTAAAGACGCACAAGGCAACACTAAAGTAATGGTTATTGGAGGCATAGATACAAATGGTAATAGTGAAGCAAATGCACTAGCTACTACTGAAATTTATGATAGCTACACTAATACATGGTCATATGGTCCAAATATGAATTTTAAACGTTATGACTTTTTAGCAATAACATTACCTGACGGAAGAGTATTGGTAGTAGGGGGTAATATAAATAATGATGTTACTTCAGAAGTTTATAATCCAAACGATAATTCTTGGACTGTCTATTCTGCAAGTAAAGCTTTTAGGTACGGTGGTGCAATTGCGTTGGTGGGAAGCGGATCAAGCAGTAATGTGTTAGCTTCTGGTGGGAACACACCTGACGCTACTGCACAGTTGTTTAACCCCTCCACTAATACATGGGGTATAACAGATTCAATGAGTAAACCTCGTAGTAGGTTTATGTTGACTACCTTAAAGAATGGATCAGCTCTTGCAATAGCTGGGGCGTCAGAAAATACTTTAACAAATACAAGTGAAGTTTATACACCTGATCAGATAATTGTTCCTACTCCTACCCTAGTTCCAATCCCAAGTGTGTCTCCCACTCCAGAACCTTTTTTAGATTTGCCTTGGGATTATAGGAGTCAGGGGAGTAGTTTTGAACAGGTTGCATTAAATCCAGAATCTTGGTTTGATACATAAGTATCCGTTACAAAATATAGCTTGTTGTACATTTAAAGTTTTGACTTATGTCGGTGGTGAAGACAAAACGGATGCCTACCGTTCCCATAGTGGATACGATTATGCAAGAAGAAATGGGATACGATTCCACACGCCTGTCCTAGCTGCAGCTACAGGATCAGCTATATTTATTCATAAAGCAAATAGTAAAGGTGCGGGAAATATTATTAAAATCGATCATAAAAACGGCTATCAAACGTGGTATGAGCACTTAGATGATAATGATTTAATTGTTAAAACTGAAGGGACAGAAGTTTTGGTTCAAAAAGGTCAGCAAGTTGGTAAGGTTGGTATGACAGGAAATACAAATGGTCCACATATACATTTCTCAGTCTTTAAAGATGGTAATAATAATGGTACGTTTACTGATGATTACCCATATGGCTTAGTTGATCCACTTGGATGGGATGGAGATTATACTGACCCTTGGACAGAGTATGCAAATGGAAATACTCATGGCGCAACGAGCTATAACCTTTTTACAGCTCGATTAAAGCCTGTAATACAATCTGTTCCTACGTCAGGAGCTACATTATATATGGATAAAGTACAAGTTGATGTTCCTGGAGGAGCTTCTCCAGTATTTGTTACAATCTCATCTAAGTATGGCCCATTTGAATCAAGTCAGGGTAATCTAGAAAGTATAATGCCATCAATATTTCTAACTGCACTAGATAATCTTAATAACAAAATTACGCAGTTTTTCCAAAAGATAAAGATATCGTATGATTACTCGGATGCTGAATTATATGGTATTGAAGAAGATTCAATTAGATTGAACCATTACAATGAAAAATCCAAAGCTTGGGAGCCACTTCCTACCACACTTGATAAAACGAATAAAATAGCAGTTGCCTATACTTCGCATTTTTCACAGTTTGCGCTTATGGGAGAAATAACGGATAAAATTTCCCCTACAACAGAGGTGGTAATAGATGGTGATAAAGGCGAACAAGGTTGGTACAAATCATCCTTGTCAGTTACATTGCTTGGGAAAGATAATGAAGGAGGAGTTGGGGTAAGTGAAACATTATATACCACTAATGGTGAAGACTGGCTTGAATATACTAAAGCTTTAAATTTTGAAGAAGAAGGAGAATATGTAATAACATATAAATCTATTGATAATCTTTACAATGTAGAGAATCAAAAAACTGTCACATTTCATATTGATAAAACAGTACCTGAGGCTATCATAAAGTATGATTTAGGTAGACAGGAAATAGTTATAGTTGGAAAAGATGCTAGCTTGGCTTTCTTTACGGAAAAAAATACTGGAAAGAATAAGCAAGAAATAATAATTTCGGATAAAGCTGGCAATACTGCCAATTTCTCAGTAAAGGATAAAGAAAAAGGGAAAAATGCCAGAATAACAATTGATTCGATGCAATATAACGATAATTCCCCTATATATCTGGGTGATAATAAGTTTTCTGTGCAGTATGTTGTATCAGCATCTGCAGTGAAAGCATTTAACCAAACCTGGCAAGTGGGAGAAGAGGTAAAAGTTAAGACTAAGTATTCTTCTGATAATAATATAACAGAGATAAGTACGCTGGATTCTAATGGAATTATACAAAAAGAAGATATGCCAGGTATGAAACTCTTGCTTCTTCAAACTGAAAATGGTACAGTAAACTATAGCTATTAGGTACGCCTCTGTAGTCTATTTTACACTTCTAATCCAGACACTATTTGTTTACTGGTAAAATATTCTTTATAATACTTATTATGGACATAAAAGCTAAAATTTTATTGGTGGAGGATGATATGTTTCTTCGGGATATTTATTCTGAGACGTTGAGTAGTGCTGGATTTGATGTAAGTACTGCAGCTGATGGGAGAGAGGCTTTGGAGAAGATAAAGCTTGGTGGTTGGGATATGGTGCTTTTGGATGTGATACTTCCGTTTATGACAGGAATCCAGATTATGGATGAAGTGAAAACATTTCTTGAGAAGCCTTCCAAACACATTCTTTTCCTAACCAATAGTGATGATACCGCAGAACTCGAGCATGTACTTGGATTTACTGATGGGTATTTGTTGAAGAGCTCATTTACACCTGCACAGTTGATTGAAAAGATACATACCTACGTTGGATGACAATGAGGATTATGCAGAAAGTTCTTTTTTGAACCAATCTACCCATGGGTTTGTTCCGGGGTTTTGTTTGTAATATAATCCAAGATACAGTGTAAGAAAACTTCCATAAAATATTGTCTCCAGAATATCATCATATTCAGTTTGGCCGCTTGTCATAAATTCGTGGACAGGGTATTTATTTTGGTTGACGACTTGTTCTGTGAGATTAATGCGCTTTTTGATTTTGTCTGAATAGTTGGGAGAGTCAAGGACGATAAACTGTAATGGAGCATTCTCTGGAAATTGTAAACCTTCCATTAGGTGGTGATTGAGATCTGGGATGAGATAAAATGATGAAAAGGTTTTACTTGTTTCGTTGAATTGATTCCGCAATATTAGCGCGTTTCCTGATAAATGCTCAGACGCGAAAACAATAGGTATTTTATTTATAAATATTTCAGAATCTTTGAGGGCTTGGGCTTTTATATCCTCAAATTTGTCGTGCATACGTACGAGTGCATCGGTAATTTCCTTTTCTTCAATATCTATAACTCCTACTTTATTTAAAAGACCAATCATGCCAAGAACAGTATAGCCTGTACCAAGCCGTGGGACATTATTTGGATTAAGCACTGGATTGAATATGTAAGCTGGGAGATTATTATCTTTCGCAAATTCTGCTAAAGGTCCTCCTTTGGTTATGACGACTATTTGTGTCTCTTTTGACTTCGCGTCCGTTGCGCAGGATAGCACTTCTTCAGTGGTTCCAGAATAACTTGTAAGCACCACCAACGTGTTCTTGCCAGCATAATCAGGGAGATAGTAATCACTGACAATTTCAATAGGATAGGGGAGGTTGCGTCCCAAAACAGATTTCAGTACAAGCGCTCCATACATTGATGCACCCATACCACAGAAAACGATATTGGTAATGTTTTCAATCTTTGGAACAGAAAGGGAAGTTGCTTCGTTCCACGCGGCTTCACATTGCTTGAGGAGGTTTTCGGTTGTGCCAAGAGCGTCTAGTTCATCTATCTTTTGCAGTTCTTCTGTATTGGTTAGATCTAGCATTATACTTCTCCACGTTCTTTTTTCCGTTGCTCAGGAGTTTCGTTTGGTCGTGAGTAATCATCTTCTATTCTCCATGTCGTACCAACTTCATGCATAGAGGCTTCCATGACATCACAATCGGTTACAGCCTCATGTCTATGCTTTTGGCCAACTACTGTTGTATAGCTAACTCCTTTTTCCATCTTGATCGTTTCAATTTCACCTTCTGGATTTTCAATAAGTAAATTACATTCACCATTAAGCAGCCAATACGTTTCTTGTTTTTCATCATGGATTTGAAGAGATAAACGTCTATTGGCATCTATGTGAAGAATTTTTCCCATGTAAGGCATACCTTCAGGGACCCAATGAATTTCATAGCCCCAGGGTTTCTCGACTCTTTTGACATAAGGTTTTGTAATAAAAGTTGATTTATCAAACTTTGGCATTGTTGGCATGACTTCATTCTAACGGTTGTGTATGTATTTTTCAATATGGTAAACTTAAGCGATGAAAACAGTACATATAGACGTAAAAAATGTGAAAGCAGCGATCTTTGATATGGATGGTACGATGGTTGATAATAATGAATTTCATAAGAAAGCCTTTCAGAAATTTTGTCAGCACTATGGATTTACATTAACCGAAGAAGATTTCATGAAGAATTATTCTGGGAGAAGTAATAAGCAGCTTATGCCTAAAGTGCTTGGCCACGACCTCAGTGATGAAGAAATCAAAAAATATGCTGAGGAAAAAGAGTCTTTATATAGAGATATCTATGCAGCACACATTAAACCTGTGGAAGGGTTACATGAACTTTTAGCAAAATTGCAAAAGAAGCACATAAAAATAGCAATCGCAACTGGTGCTATACAAAAGAATAGAGAATTTATTCTTAACGCTTTGCAATTAGTGGGTACGTTTGATGTCATTGTTGGAGACGAAGAGGTGAAATCAGGAAAACCTCATCCCGATATTTTCTTGAAAACAGCTGAGAAACTAGGTGTTAAGCCTGAGAACTGTATAGTATTTGAAGATGCTCCTGCAGGCATAGCTGCAGCGAAAAAAGCAGGAATGAAAGTAATTGTTCTCACGACTTCTCATTCAAAGGATGCGCTTAAAGATGCAGATTTGCTTATTGAGAACTTTTCCCAACTTGAACTAGTGTAATCATTTTGCTCTTCACGGGAATGACAATAGAGTTTGTAATAGTATTTATTCTTTGGCGAGGGATTTGATGAGACTGATGACTTCGTCGCGCTTTTCTTCCATAACAGCTTTTTCGTAACTTTCAAGATTGAGTCTGAGAAGTGGTTCTGTGTTTGATGTGCGGACGTTGACTCTCCATGTAGGATAGGTTATAGAAACGCCGTCCATTGTTTCGAGTTCTCCATCAGCATATTTTTCTTTCAGTGCATCAAGTATCTCTTGTGCATTGGTAACTTTGAAGTTGAATTCTCCTGATTCTTGACTACGGCGGAGATCATCGGCAACTTGTGAAAGCGTCTTTCCTTCTTGTGTCAACACTTTGAGTACACTCACAAGGGTTGCGAGCTGTGATTCACCATTGCCTGCTGATTTGAAGTAGAAATGTCCTGAAGATTCACCTGCGAAGGCGCCTCTTGTTTTATTCATAGCTTCAGTGATGTATGCATGACCAACTTTGGTTATCTCAGTAACGCCACCCAATTCTTCAACAAGCTTTTTGGTACCGAGTATATAGCGAATATCTACGTAAATCCGTTCGCCTGGATGTTCTTTCAAAACTTCTCTTGCGACAAGTGCTGTGATTATTGTGGCCGGGACGACTTGTCCTTTTTCATCAACAAAGTATAGTCTATCTCCATCCCCATCAGGTGCAATACCGAAATCTGCTCCTTCGGCGAGTACTCGTGCTTGCAAATCCACCATATTTGCAAGATCAAGTGGATCTGGTTGGTGAGCTGGGAAACTTCCATCAAGATCGAAGTTCATCTTAATCAAATCCGCAGGGACTTTATTGAAAAGCGCTTCAATGTATTGCGCGCCCATAGCATTTGCGGGGTCTGCAACGATCTTGAATTTGTTAATTTCAGGGTGATTAAAAATAGATAATGCGTTCTCTACATCATCTTCAAGAATCCCAGTCTTTGGCGTGACTGAACCGGGTTCTGTAGGTTCGAACTCTACACCTGCAATTGACATCTCTTTGATCTCATCCATACCTGTTGATTTACCAATTTTGATAAGACCCTCAGGAGTGTAGCGGACAAATTTCAAACCATTGTATTCTTTGGGATTATGTGACGCGGTGATTTGGATTCCGCAGTCATAGGCATAGTGAAAGACTGTGAAGTAGAAAGATGGTGTAGAGAGTTGTCCTGCGTCAATGACTTCGGCACCAAGTTCGACAAGGGTTTTCTTCGCTGCGGCGTAGAGTTGTGGACCGGACAGACGCATGTCATACGCTAGTACAACAGTTGGTTTTTCTTTACCGATGCTTGTATAGAAGAATTTATAAATTGCGCGGACAATGTCGACAATATTGTGTTCGTCTAATTGATCCGGATATATACCGCGGATGTCATATGCTTTAAAAATTTTAGGATCAATATTTGCCATCTGTTAGTTATTAGTGCTTAGTTTTTAGTCAAGTAGTTCTATTTTTCTGCTCTAACAATATAATATATTCTAAATCTCAAGCAGTAAAAAGTCAATGACAGATGTCATCGGTGCGGACAGTCCTCCAGTTTTTTGTCCTGCTTCGACTTTATATAATTGCTGATAGATATGTAACAATTCTTCGTGTGTGAAGAGAGAGGCTTGTTTTTCTAATTTGGTTCTTTGCCACGGAGCCATTCGTTTGAGTTCTTCAATTTCGGATTCACCCGTTTGCGAAAGCGCGAGCAAAAGACGGAATTGACGGATGAGCATGAAGAAGACCATTTCAGTTTCTGCTGATTCGATTGTTTGATGAAAGAGTTTTACAAGTTGTTGGCCATTGCCAGGTTTAAGACTATCCAACAGGACAAAAAGCGTTTGTGGAAGTTTGAACGGTCTTTGTACGGCCTTTTTAAAACTTTTGAGTGTACCAATATCGAGATCTTTATTCTCCCATAAATAAATTGTGTGTTCGTCTGCATGATTTTCTAAGTAGGTTATGATGTCAACAAAATCACTGCTTTTTTTTTTCTTTGTAATCAATAATTCAATAAAGATATACTTACTTTCGCCAAAAAGTCCACCACCTTCAAAAATTTGTGCTAAATCCGTGAGATTAACTTTATCCGCGTCAAGCAGTAACGCATCAGGGGAGTGCTGTTTTTCGTCCAAAAAATATTTACGTGATGCTGCAGTATCACTGCCATGGATTATGGTTAACATATTAGCGTTTAGGTTCTAGCTTCTAGCGTCTAGAAAAATAATTACTAAACCCTAACCGCTAGAAGCTAGGCGCTTTACTATTGATTAAATATTCGAAAACATCTTGTAAGACCGTGCTCACTGAAAATGATCGGGTTTCTCTTTGATATTCTGAGAAGTCACGAATGTCACTAGTACGGGAAGTCTTGGCAGACAATACCCGGGTTGTCGGATAACTTGGTATTCCTTTCACTTTGGGTATACTGAAAAGAGTTTGGTATTGTTTGGTTTTGTTCCCATCGGCCGTTATAAATGTAAATTTCTGGAATGGTCCTGCACCGGCTTGGAGGAGAAATGGCATGACCGTCACAATACCGGGGTCGCTCCAAACCGTTTGGAATGCTTGTGCATAATATTGTGCTCGTTTATCATCATTGACTACTTCAGCAGACCAACCGGTTTCTGTTATAAAGACAGGCAAATCTTTATTGCTCATAGTGCGGATCAGTGCACGCTCATGTGCAAAGCTTCCAACGCCCATCATACTTCTCGGATTGGGAGGTTGCGAGAATCCGGGATTTGGATACGAATGACTACTGATTCCATCAATTTGGTTGAATATGCCGGGAACTGCTTGATTCATTCGCCTTAAATAATTATATTGATTCGTATACTTTGTTCCTTCTTCAGGTGCAGCATTATCCATACCAGCGCTGATGATAAAAAAATCTGAATTCATGGATTTAAAAACTGATACGGAAAAACTTAACAGCTCAGCATATTCTTTGGGATTGGCACTTCCACCCCATTCATCACCGCGGTTTACTTCATTAAAAATGATGACGTAACGGTTTTTGGTAGGCCATTCAAGTGAATCCAAGAAATTGGCAAAATCGATGATATCTGCCGGATTTGGTTCACGCCATACTGCTGTGTTGAAGTAATCACCTTCAGTTGCGATACGGATAATCGGAATGACACGGTATCTTTTACAGTCATCCATGAATTTCTGCCATTTGATAAGGTCTTTATCAACCGACTGAATTGGCACAATAACATACCCCCAATCACCGCCATTACTGTTCACAAGTTGTGCAGCCTGTGGCAATTCAAGTTCTGAGAGAATATGAATTCCCATCTTGTTATTGGCAACAGCCAAAGGATTTTCTGCTGCTGCGGCAGGTTTTGGATTTATGCATAATGAGATACATAACAAAAAGACAAAAATCAGAATTTTTCTGGACATTATCTTATTATAGAGGGTTTAGGGTTTAGGGTCTAGGGTTTAGGGATTTGACGTACAATTCCCCGGTGTCTGAACCCAGTTGACTCCTGGTGTCGAGTTAAGATCGGGGTACTAAATTTATTGAAATAAAAAGATTTAATGGTTTGGATTCAAATATATATTCTGAGCTTGAATTAGAAAAGATTTTATCCCAAAGTATATCCACCATAAAGTTTGAGAAATAACTAGTCTATAAATCTGCTCAGATAACAAAATATGAGCTAGCTAACATCGGATGTTAGATTTAGTAGTCGTATCCATACGAGCACTGAAATTTTTATTTGTTGTGAGACATATGGTAGAAAGAGTGTTATTTATGATTTCCAAAAGGATATTTAAATAAACGTTCATCTCTTATTGAACCTAAAATAGCTATATATATACTCATTCTAATCTGATCAAATGCCGATTTCATTCTTCCATTCTCTTCGAATCTTCTTACTGATACAGGTATTTTTTGTGAATATAACATGCCATATCTGCCATATCTCATCGCTCTTCTGCTATATTCCATATCTTCACCAAGCACTATTGATTCGTCAAAACCATTAATTTTATTATGTAATACTTTTTTTATAAAAATGCAGTAGCCAGGAGTAGAAAATCTCCATTTTGATATAACTTTGAGATATAAATTGAGAAAGAAAAATATAATTTTGTCTATCCAAAAAGAAGATAACGGTTTACTGTAACATGATGCAATATCTAAATTAAATTTCTTTATTTCATTTGACGTGGTACATAAAAAATTATTTGGGAGAATAACATCTGCATCTAAGAATAGTAATAATTCTTGAGAAGCCAAGCGTGCTCCATTATTTCGAGCTTTAGCGATTTTTCCTCCTTCAATTACTTTGCAACCAAATTCTCGAGCTATTTTTCTCGTTTTATCTTGAGATTTTGCATCTGCAACAATAATTTCATACGGTTGGCAGGTTTGTTTTCTGATAGAACGGAGAAGTTTTGGAAGGTACGTCTCTTCATTATATGTCGGGATAATAATGCTTAGTGGAAGAGTCATGTGCACATAATTATAACAAGAAGTTGTATATTTAACTCAATCAGATTCTGGACACCGCCAGAATGACGACATATGTTGATTTAGTAGGAAAGTAACCATCGACTTTGCTCAGGCAAAAATTATTGGATAGTTGTTATTGGTAGTATTAGAAATTCAAGCTTTAGCTTGTGCCTTCGTCCCATGAGTTGAGGTATTTGGTTTGTTCGACTGTGAGTTTGTCAAAAGCGATTCCCATTGCGTCGAGTTTTATTCTTGCTACATTTTGATCGAGTTCTTTTGGTAAGACGTACACTTTGTTGAGAAGTTTGCCTTTATTTTGTACAAAGTATTCAGCAGCCAAAGCTTGATTCGCAAATGACATATCCATAACTTCAGCTGGATGACCTTCAGCTGCTGCTAAGTTAACAAGTCGGCCTTCACCAAGGACATGAATCTTCCGGCCGTCAGCAAGTGTATATTCATCGAGGAATGGTCGGATAGTTCTTTTGGCTTTCTTCATCTTCTCAAGACTTGCCATATCAATTTCACTATCAAAATGTCCTGAATTTGCGACTATTGCACCGTCTTTCATAATTTCCATCGCTTCTTTTGAGATAACATGCTTGTCACCAGTTGCAGAGACGAAAATATCTCCGATCTTGGCTGCCACCTGCATCGGCATAACTCGATACCCATCCATGACTGCTTCAAGTGCGCGGATCGGATCGACTTCTGTGACGATGACATTTGCTCCCATACCATTGGCACGCATTGCTA
>JACDET010000066.1 GCA_013816255.1 Candidatus Levyibacteriota bacterium
TAGGTATAAATATGCTGTTTCTTAGTGATCATAACGACCGGGAATGTTAAAATAGCGTTATATTTCTGGTCGAACTGGTGATTAAAAATGCTAAGACGTAGCAGTACGATTCATCAACCGAATTTGTTTGGAACAGATTTTCTGATGCAGTTGGATGTCAATGATCCATTGTTGAAGCTTGCAGGCGCGATACCGTGGGAAGAATTTGACGAAGCATTTTCGATTCACTACACGAAATCGACAGGCGCGCCGAGTAAGCCGATCCGGTTACTGGTTGGGTTACTGATCTTGAAGCAGTTAGAGAATTTGAGTGACGAATCAGTAGTATTGCAGTGGAAGCGCAATCCTTACTACCAGGCTTTTTTCGGCATGAAAGAGTTCCAGCAGAAATTGCCGTGTCATAGCACGGAACTGGTGCATTTTCGTAAGCGCATAGGTGTGCCGGGCATGGAGCTGATTTTCCAGATGAGTGTTGGTTTGCATGGGGAGTCGGCACTGGAAGATGTGGTTCATGTTGACACGACAGTGCAAGAGAAGAACATCACATACCCGACAGACAGCAAACTAGCGATCAAGATTATCAATCGCCTCAACAAGATTGCCAAATCCCATGGTATTTTACAGCGGCGCACTTTCATTAGGCAAGTCAAATCACTGCGCTTGGATATTCGGCACTACCGGCACGTGAAGAAAAGAGCGAAGGCCAAACGCGCGTTGAAGCGGCTCAGAACCATTGCAGGTGTTTTGATGCGGGAGCTCAGGAGAGAATTGCCACAGTACTGCCTATTCGAGCGCTACCAAAAGGATTTTCTACTGTATGAGCGCATACTGAAACAGAAAATCAAAGACACGCACAAAATCTATTCCCTGCACGAACCGCAAGTGTACTGTGTCGGCAAGGAAAAAGACCACAAACAATATGAATACGGCAGCAAGGCATCGATAGCCAGCACAGCGAAAGGTAACCTGATTGTTGGGGTTGTCAATCACGAACAAAACTTGCATGACAGCCACACATTACCAGAGATATTGCATCATGTTGAGATTTCGCGCGGGAAAGCAGCCAAGCAAGCCGTATGCGACCGCGGCTACCGCGGCAAACGTGAAGTCAATGGAACGCAGATCGTTCTACCTGGAAGAGCATTAAAACGAGACACACGCTATCAAAGAGACAAGAAGCGAAAACAATGCAGAAGGCGCGCAGCGATTGAACCCATTATCGGTCACCTGAAATCGGATTACCGAATGGCCAGAAATTACCTGAAAGGCGCCATCGGTGATTGCATCAATCTGCTGATGGCTGCTGCCGCCTGGAATCTGAAACAGTGGCTGTTGGCCATTTCTTGGCTCTTCTTCCTGGGGCGAAAACTGCAGGCTTCGCAAATGCTACGATGAAAAAAGATCAAATCGCTCGATTTTGTTTTTATTAACACGCCGCCTTTTGAAGCTGCTGATCCAAAGATAGCGATTGATGCCGTTTTTCAGGGCCGACTAGGTAGCATTATGTAAAACTCTGTATCCCGTCAGCAAAAGTTGGACAAAATAGCCTGATTGCCTAAGAGATATTTTTGGTTCATCGTTACCTTTACGAAAGAGGAGCGATGATGACAAAGAATGATCACCCCGAACGCAGTGTTGAAAAAACGGTACGAGTATACGTCGTTCCAACCGCCGCTGAACTATTCAGTTGAAGAAAAGATTCGTATAGTTTTGGAAGGTGTTCGAGGCGAAGAAAGCATAGCTGAGCTATGTCGCGGTGAAGGCATCAATACGAATATCTATTACCGATGGTCGAAGGAATTTCTGGAAGCGGGGAAGAAGCGTCTGGCGGGAGATATTGCTCGTGAAGTGACCTCGGATGAAGTCCGGAACCTGCATACTGAGGCCCGTGCACTGAAAGAAACCCTGGCGGAGCTGTTAATGGAAAACCGTCTCCTCAAAAAAAGCATGATCAAGGAGAGGGCGGTATATGAGTTATTCAGCATCCGAGAAATTTAAGAACATTCGCCTATCCAATGCAGAACCATGGGTTAAATCCCATGAAGGAAGTAGTAGCTATATAACGCAATTTTATGAAAAGTGCGCTAAGACCATCAGCATGATGGAACTGCTTGGTGGTATGGACCGTTGAACGGCATACTTATAAAAGTTGTTAAATGTGATGTATATGTTACTGAAGCAACGATTCATATACGAGAAACTTTTTTGACAATGAGTAAATTTGAGGGATATCCTACAACAAATTTTGTATCAAACAATCCACTTAGGAGAATAAATAATGAGCATTAAAGCAGCTTACGAAAAGAAATTGCAAGCACAGTTGGATGAATGCAATGCAGATATGATAAAACTTAAAGCAAAAGCAGATAAAGCAGAAGCTGATGCACAAATTGAATATTATAAGGAGATTGAAGAATTAAAATCTAAAAAAGCCTCAGTTGACCAAAAACTTTCTGAACTCACGGAAGCGAGTGAAGATGCTTGGGAGGATCTTAAAGCGGGCGCTGATAAAGCGTGGGATTCGTTGAGTGATGCAGTCAAATCTGCCGATTCAAGATTTAAATGATAACAGTGAAAGTCTAAAGTGTAAGAAATCTCAGGGTTGTTTGCAGAGAGGTTGAAGAGAGGTTGAAATAAGTGTTGAGTATTTGATAGGGAGTACATTATTCAAATCCTTGTGAAGTTTCACAATATTAAAATGTAGCGCATCACTCAAAGCATTTGGTCAAATCATTAAACTTGCGATTCCCCGTGGTCTTGCCACGGGGATAGATGCAGGGCGCGCGGAGCAAATTTATTCGCTGTTCTTCTTGTGATACATTGATGATGTAGCCCTACGCCAAGCCAATGAAAAACAGCTGAACAAAATCGAGCATTCCCACAAATTCACCCGTGCAGTATCGGTAGGCAATCCCCAAGAGCTGATTGAGACAGAGAAGCAAGAGCAAGAAATCTCGGAAAGCTGCCAGCGTTTGATTAAAAACTGCATCATTTTGAATTATTTGTACTTAATTCAGAAGCTATCTGCACGAATGATTCTGCGTATTAAACCGCGTTGCAAGATACGGTAGATATTCAAATGCCAAAACTAGCACTTGAAGCTGAGATAAAGTAAAAAAAGATTCAAACAGTAAATGACGCATTAACCTTTGTTGGAATTTACCCAATGTATGGAATGTGATATTAGTTTCTTGTTAGCCTTCATACATAAATTTTTAGTAAGAATGCTTTAAGTGGACCTGCAATTTTAATATTCTTTTAAAAGGTTCGATACCGCACTGATTTTCTTAAACAAGTATAGGAAACTGGAGAAAGTAAAGATCAATCTATGCCTCCTTTCTAAAGGGTGAGGGGATTAAATCTTACGCGAAGAAACATTTCATTTTGTATGATTAATAATTAGGAGAAATAATATGATTAACTGGGCCGTTATATTTTTAATCATTGCCATCATTGCAGGCGCCTTGGGATTTAGTGGAATTGCAGGTACGGCAACGGAGATAGCTTGGATAGCATTTGTTGTAGGTATTCTTATGGCCATCTTCTTCTTTATCTCTGGAAGACGTCCTCCACCCTAACAATAAATTGACTCAAAATATGAGATAAATAATTATGTTGCCACTCAATTATTAAATCAATTTGATCCGTGCGAAAAACGCAGCTCAACGATACATCTG